>JACOZM010000051.1 GCA_016181345.1 Candidatus Woesearchaeota archaeon | reverse complement strand
GTTACGCATTCACGATTACGACATTTTCCTTCGAAAGTTCCATCAAAATTTGAATCACATCTTTTTTGTGCGCCTGCAACGCTATCTGCATCACTACATCCGCAATGTACTTTTGTTACAGTATCCAATTCTTCGCCTATTTTAAAGTTTGTTATAATATAGTTGTTTAAATTATTTACTTGTTCAGTAGTACCAACTTCTAAAACTAATTCCTCTCCAAAATCACCGCAAAACTCACTGCATCCCATCGTACCTAAACAAAAACCATCTATTCTTCCATCGGTGCCTGAATCAATATAACTGTAAGCATCTTTTCCTGCACATTTACTATCTATGTTAGTAGTCCCGCCAGTTCCAGTTCTGACTACACACCCTTCTCTCCCGGTAATTCCACAAATTAATTTTTTTGTTGTACTAATATCTGGACTTCCAGAATAAAAGTCATAATGCGAAGCACCATTCTCTCCGCAAACATTTCCTCTTGATCCAGAACAATTATAGACGGCAGAACTTAACACATATCCTTGTTGAAAGTCATCACCAAATCCCTTGATGGAATTTTCACAACTAGGTTCAGGACTAGTAAAACAACTTGTTTCTATTCCCTTAAATGTGTAATCAGAATTACAGCAAGCATGCGTCGCAGCTAGAGAATTAATGTTTTCAGTTTTTGGTGTAAGTCCATCAGCAAGATACTGGAGCCTGTTCTCATCATTATAAACCCATTGATAATACTGTTTAGTTAACCCTGGAACGTAAGCTAAAGGGTGAGTAGGATTCGCATTAGGCAGACATTGTTTAACTTCAACAGTCACTTCTCGTTCACTTGTAATCGGTTCAGAACTTCCACAGTACTGAGCAGAAAATCCGATATTTAATTTTCCTTTTGGATTTGGTAGTATAGTGAATTCTGGAGTCATTGTTTGATAATTGGGGTTTGATGGACGAGTAGCTGTAAGCCAGTTATCCAATGGTTGAGTATAAACACTTAAGTCGCAGGTAGGAGAACCAGCAGGAGAAGTTCCCGGAAGATTTAGGCAATTAACATCTTCAGGAAGAGGAATGTTTATTGGTGTTCCAGAAGGAACCCCACTAGCAGATAAAGGAGTGTAAGTTATTGAACTTACTCCAGGCTCTACGGCAGAAGGGTTAAGGGGATCCTCGGGAACGGCCACTTCAATAAAAAATGGATCTTCCAGAGAAATAAAATACGTATCCTCAAAAAGATCACTGGCCATAGCTTCTAAATAAGGTTTAGAACTAGTACTGGTTTTAAACCAATAAGGGATATTAATACCAACATTCAAATCTCTCTCCGGTTCGATAGGACGGTCAACAAAAACCCGAACTTCCTGCCAATCTTCTTTCCCATATTTATCTCTTGACTTAGCAGTAAAAGAATATTCTCCTTGTGGAATAAGAATATCTTGCATCTGTTGACTGGATACGATGAGTTGATCAGCTAAAATAGCTGTTCCTTCAATCTCAGCTTCTCCAGAAACAGTTTCATCTGAATTCGTAAACATCGAAGGAAGGAAATAATCTCCAAACTCACCTAGATTATCGAAAAGATATTTTATTTCTTCTTCACCGCTTCCATCTTCATTAAACAAATCTTCATCGGGATCATGAGCCTTAAGCTGGATATCCATATGACCATAATTCTCATCGCCTTTAACGATCAGATAATCATACGGCTGATCTCCTGCCAAACATTCAGCCCTATGCACATAATCAAGTGCAGGAGCCCTATTCTTTCTGGCAAACCGTAAGGTATAATTATCAGGTGCATCTAAAACATGGGGGAAAGGAGAAGTAAATGTATAGACAGTATCACCATAAGATTCTCCTTCCGTTGCAATCCTTTCTCTCTTCATCGATATTTCCATACTTTGATAATCTGACCCGAACGTAGGTCGAGTGGCTAAAGTTCCGTCTGGTTTAGTATAGGAAAATTCAGGATTTGTTAATGGTGTTTCAGAAAAATAAAAATCTGCAAAACGGTAGTCCATTTCTAACGGAAAAAAATAAACGGCCCTCAACATTTTTCGTAATTTTGTCGGATAAAAAAAATCAAAGACAGAAAGGTGAAAAAAATCACCCCCTCCTACGTTAAAACTTAGCGGATAATTGGCTTGAACTAAAATACCGTCATCTTGCATATCAATACTTAACTTAAAATCAGTAGAAGTAAAATCTACACTCGGAGAATTTGCCGTAAGGTTATTCAAATAATTATCGATGCACTCTTGAGCTTTTATCTTCAGATAGTTTTCTAAATCTTTTTCTATATTTCGTTCCCATAATTGAACTTCACCGAATCTTGCTGTATTGGGAAAGAAGTATTGGCAAAAGACTGGCGGATTATCTTCTGAAGCACAAGGATAGGCATTCTTACTCGTCAGATAGTTATAATTAGTCAAGCTATAAGCAATCCTATTTTCCGAATCGGGAAGATATTGTACTCCGGAAAAACCCGCTTCAAAATGCAAGCTTCCTCCTGGCTGATCATCCCAGATTCTTGCTTGCTTCCCTGAAAGAATGATCGCATCTCTCAATTCATCTTCTAAACAATCCTCTACAAAAATCCTCAGGCCTTCTTTTTTAAATGCCTTGGAAAAAACATCCTCGCTGCCCTGCTCCAGCTGTTGGAGGACGAACTGGCTGCTCATCTGAATTAAGAAAAGAAAGATGAAAAGGATGATGACTCCCAGAATGATAAACATAGTTAACTGGCCTTTTCTGGAAATTTTATGTGCAAGAAGAATAGATTTAATTGCGTCTATGCGTTTAAAACAGCTAACTCTACTAAAACAATGATCCCTCTTTTTTAACATTAAGAGAACTAAAGAGGTTGTCCTTATAAAATTTTTGAGAAAGATCAGTAAGCAGGGAGGTTAAACAATCTGAATCCCTTCTTTAACAGCCTGCTTAACAATTCCAATCTGTTTTTTCTTGCGTTCAAACTCTTCTGGAGTGTAACAAAGAAAATCAACAGGGTAGTCTAACGTCCAGCGAAGGTAAAGGGGAGGAGATCTAGCTAATCTTCTTTTTTTCTGAAATGTCTTAGACACTAGAATTAAATCTACATCACTATCTCGGTGTACCTTACCAGTAGCCTGACTTCCAAAGAGGATCATTTTATTTAGAGGGTATTCTACAGAAATATCATCTGCAAATTTAATCAAGTCCTTCATTAAATGTTCTTTTTTACCCATTGGATTACCTCCTCAGATAACAGAAGGAGCTCATCTGCTTCACGTTTATTCACTTTATCAGCAGGAAGCTCATCAGATTCCGGGTATCGTACTTCAAAATATACTGGTGTGATCTTAGAGCACTTTTCAATGATCTCTAGGGAAGCCTGCACCTCCCTAGCTAGTTTTACTAAGTCATGGATTTTGAGAATCGTTTTATTCTTTTTAATAGAAAGAGCGTTAGGGCCTTTTCAACTGCCTGCTGACAAAAAAATGCGACAACATAATAATCCTTATTTAGATAGTTTTTCTTAGCAACTTCAAAATCTGTTGTTGATTGTCTGAGCCAGGCATCATATTCCATAGTAATATCAAACCTTCATTTTTTATAAAATTATCTAAAGAAAAATCATCAATTCATGAATATTATCACTCCCCTATCTGCGGCCGTAACTTTCCTGTCAACTGTGGCCATAATTGGTCTAATACTTCTTGATTGCCAGCAGTGACTAAAACCTCAACTCGCTGATTGTTTCCGTCCTTTATACAATCAAGCTTCTCTCCTTGTAAGTGCTTGACTTCAAATCCTTCAGAAAGTCTATTCTCTTGAACAAACTCACAGATAGGAGTATCAAATTCTTCATAATCAGCGATGAGTGCTTTTCTCGTGACAGAAACATCTTCTGTTTTTGGCAGAGTTTCTTTAACCGCCAAAACTTGTTTTCGTTCATGGTTCAAGATGTATAAATCTCTAAAGTTATCAGCGGTTTCGACAAATTCTAAGGATGTGGATAGTGAAGTTTCTACTCCAAAAAAATCGGCAAAGAATTCAGAAATTTTACTCGTTACGTAACTAAATGAAAACGTTCTGCCGATCCCTTCTTTTCCATAGATGACCGCATTAAGATTAGGAATATGTTGTAACTCACCTCCAATAGGATCAGAGGTCACACAAGCCACACTTCCGCTCGTGCTTGATCCGCTCAGAGTTGCTCCTGATTCTGGATCGCAAGCAGTATTTTCTAAATCTAACGCTTTAAGGAAAGAGTCATCACTATCTACGGGCTTATTTAACGTCGTAGAAAATACTGCTTTTCCATCTTCATGTTTTAAAACACAGACACTATTGATGCAGGTATTATCTTTTAAGGGGATTAATCTTTGGGCATCATTTTCTCCGCCGTCTTCATCCGTTGACGTAGGAATTTGGAAACAAGAGCCGGCTCTTCTCGCTGTTTCTTCTGACGGCTCGTCAGCATCGCCGCCTAACGGAGACGTGAGTATTTCTGTTGATCCGGCCGAGCCATAGATATAGGGATCTTCTTTATTGTCAAACTCTTCTAAAGCATCATAAGGATTGGTGCAGTATAACGCAAAATCGCTCGTTCCTGGGTATTGTAACAGTTCGTTGGCCAAGAATTTTGTCCTTGATGTCCATTGATTATTTTGTCCGCAGTAATGATCCATGATAAACTCATCTTGGTTGATACAGTTGGGGAATTTAACGGAATCAACTTGCTGATGGAAATTTATAGTTGTTTCTGGATCAGTTTCCGTCGTAGGCCTAGCAACAATATTTTCATCGATAAATTCCGAATTTGTGCTTAAGACAAAACATTGGCTGTCCGTCTGGCAGAAACCTTGTTCTTCGCCATTCCAGTCGCTGAGCCGAGGAAGATCGTACCATTGTCCTTCGATGCATCGGTAATAGTTGCCATTTCCCGGAACTTCCGCCATCACTGAATCAGTCATCGGCGCGACGCAGGCATACCCATTCCAGCAGTAGTCTTCCGGACAGCAAGACGTAGCAGCTCTAGGATATAACTTTCCGTCATATTGCGAATTGTAATTGTAAGGAGCAGAAGTTCCATCTAGAATTTGCAGAAGAGGTTTAAGAACAGTGCAGGAAGCATCTCCTGAAAAAGTAACAATAAGGTGCGAAGGAGTCTTTCCTGATTCAGAGATAACTCCTAACGTAGCTGTTCCCGTTTCATCTTCTACCATAACATAAGGATTTCCTGTACCTTCACTGCTATAAAGATCGATCTTCACATCCTGACACGTGCCTTCGTGAGATAATTGATACGTTTCTCCTTCTAGGACTGAAAGTTTATCTGAAACCATTATTGTGCTTGCAGGTAAAGTAATTTTTTTGATGGTTTCCAAAGTATCATCGTCCATCTCAGTACTAATTATTCCTGTTTCTGTAGAATCAAGCTCATTAATTATTTTTGTTGTTACAACTCCTTCGTCAATTTCATAAAACTCCCAGAAATATAAATCTCTTCCTGCCGATTTAACAAAGTTAGCGTTCGGCAGGATGTTTAACCCAGGCGTCATTCTCGCTGAAACATTTCGGTCTTGAATTGTTGTTTCTCCTTTACTCTCTTCTGCAAGTCTTAGATGCATAAAAGAACTTAATTCTTCTGGCGTAATATCCTCACTTAATTCTTGATACCCCACTTCGGGCAAGACAGCTTCGCTCCATGTGTTTACAGTAGTACTTCCGTCCTTTGAATCTCCAAACGAGCAGAAGTATGGGCCTATATTCTCACAATACGTCTTTTCTTCAAATCCACTTGCGGAAAAACCGGGAGGAAGATTATCTTGAATAAAATCAGCCGGCTGGCAACCGTAGAATTTACTTATTGGTAAATCGTCTTCTTCATTTGTTTCCGTATGATAAACAACTTGCTGAGAGAGACGCTTTACTAATAACGTTCCTGCTTCAGTAAACGGCTGAAAGTCTTCGGTGATCATAATCACATTTCCAGGAATATTAGGATCACCTTTAACAAAATAAAGCTCGTATAAATCAGGATGGGGGTTCCTAATTAAATATGTTTGATCACCAGGTAAATCTATTTTAGACCTTACTATGCCCATTTCCTCACTAGAAAGATCACCTAGCGATAAACCAGCAGAGATTGTATTGATAATTGCTCCACCAGGTAGAGGAAAATAACACTCATCCGCTACACAGGCATAATTTTTTTCTTCGTAAAAATTAATCTTACTTGAAACAGAACTAACCACATAACTATTCTGTTCTAAAGTTAAGCGACGGACGTCTTGGGAATACGCCTTAAGTTCTTTTGAAATGTCCTCATCTTCAGTATCGCTACTACTAATACTTATCGAGCTTTCTGAAACATCCCCAGTAGGGTAGTAAGCAAAGGCAGTTTTGAGAATAGGAGAAGTAGCTGGTTTTAACTGATTAATGATTCTTAACGCTTTTTCATCAGATCCGTAAAAAATCTTCTTGTCAACATTAATATCAGCAATCTTAACTGGAGTATTGGAAACATCGTTTAAATTTAAATCAGAATTTAAGTTTATTTCGTATTTTCCATTAAATCTATCAGTATTAAAAATATAGTAAGGGCACTGATAAGCAAATGTTGCCGGACCTCCTAGTCGAGGAAGAGTACAATAATCTAGAGAATCAAAATCAATCTGATCTCTAGTTAAGTCAGTTACAGAATGCAAGCTTCCATCATCAAAGGTTACACGATCAAGTAAACACCCGCCAAAACACTCGAGATCTTCTTGAGATCCTAGCGGACAAAAGCTCTGTGTTAAGTTTATACCATCAGCACAATTGGTTGTACCGCTCCCAGATAAATATTCATTTAAGTCCTCACCAGTACTATACCAACACCAATCTCTTATCTGTGGTCCTAAACATAAATTTGCTTCAATACATTCATCAAAATAATTAGATCTAGAAAACATCGTTAAAGGATAAACCGGACAATCATTAACTCTTCCAGCTAAAAACTCTCTGGTAAAAACCGGTTCAAGTTCAATACTAAAATCTTCAAAGGGAAAAACATAGTTATAAGCAAAAGTATGTTCTTCTCGAGCAGAAACGACGTCAAATTGAACGTTCATTATTCGCTCTCCTTCTTGAACAACCATGGAATTCCAGCAGCCGCCAGATTCGCTTTCCCCAGCATAATATTCATTAAAGTCATCACCACAACACATCCGTTCTGAATCACTAACAACGCTAGTTCCTCCCAACCAAGCCTTACCATTTCTTGGATCTGCCCCCTCCGCTAAGCTAGAATCATATAATTGATTGCAGATTTCTCTTCCATTAACTAATTCACCATATCTAAAAGTATCAATTTCTCCAATCCAAGAAGAGGTTTCAAGTTCAGTTGCAGTTTCAGTTATCGGATCCGCTCGACTTGGATCTCCCGTACATAATGGACTTTGACCAGATTTACTTAGATAAATATTTTTTACTTTAATCTCATTTCCAGAAGGCTCTGAAACTATTCTTATTTCCTTAATTGCCTCCATACCTAAAGGAATTGAGGTTTCAATATGCATCCATCTCTGTTCTTTTAAGATTGGATTATTAGTAACATCACCTAAAATATTCTTTGACAATAAAACTTCATCATCTTTAGAAGTTACTACTAAAGATAATCTAGCTGGCTGATATAAAGGCAATGATGGATACACAAACATAAATTCTAAAGTGTCATAACCATTAGCACTAAAAATATTTTTAGGATAATAGGTGTCTAATGAAGAAGCGTCAATCTTAATATTGCTTCCATGAT
>JACOZM010000050.1 GCA_016181345.1 Candidatus Woesearchaeota archaeon | reverse complement strand
CAGTATATTCTTCATCAAGAATCTTTGCTCTCTCTTCAGGATCAACTAAAACCACAAACATAATGAGAACGGCAGCAATAGTAGCTACTAAGACTGCTGCTCCTGCTGCTGGCGCCTGGCCTCTTTTCATATCCAGCAGAAGAATATTCTCCTATATAAATTATTCTGTTAAATGGAGGTGACAAAACCTATGACCTTAGACAAAGGGGATGACAAATCCAATGAACCTAACATTTATCCCTTGCATCAAGATCCTCATAATCTTCTTAAAAAGAAAAGAATAATATAAACTTTTTTATAGTACTCCATTCTACCAGAAAACATGGAATTAATCAGCTCCGATTTCAAAAAAGGACTCGTCAAGATCTACATTACTGATATTGAAGATTTGTGGTATTTAAGTAATCTTATCGATCCTGGTGATTTTCTAAAAGCAAAAACGACACGAAAAATAAAGATAGGAGACTCTGAAAACGCTAAGATTGATAAAAAAACAGTCACCTTAAAAATTGAAGCTGAACAGATTGATTACGATCAGGAAAATAACGCTCTCCGTGTCAACGGAAGGATCCAAGAAGCCCCTGAATTTATCCCGCTCGGCAATTATCATGCTTTGGCATTAGAGGTCGGAGCAGAATTTACCTTAGAAAAGCCTAACTGGCTGACGTATCAGAAACAAAAACTTCAAGAAGCTGCTCAGAAAAAATATAGTTATCTCCTCTGCTTAATGGACCGAGAAGAAGCCTTGTTTGCCTTGACACAGAAATCAGGATATAAAATTTTGCTGGAATTAAAAGGTGACGTTCCAAAAAAAGGCCGTGACCATGAAGTCAAGAAAGATTTCCAGGAGGAGATTATTACTGCGTTAGATGTTTATTCCGGCCGGCATAATCCTGAACACATTATTTTAGCTTCTCCGGCTTTTTACAAAGAAGACCTCTATAAAAAAATTAAAGATCCAGAATTAAAACGAAAGATTACTCTCTCTACTTGCTCAGATGTTTCACCTAGCTCTTTAGATGAAGTCATGAAACGTCCAGAATTAAAAACTGTCTTGCAAAATTCCCGAGCTAGAAAAGAAGAATTGCTCATAGATGAGCTGCTCCAGGAAATTAATAAAGATAACTTAGCCGCTTACGGATGGAAAGAAGTAAAAAAAACTATTGAAAGCGGAGCAGTAAGTAAATTATTGCTCAGCGAAGAGTTCATTAAAAAGAAACGAGCTAATAATGAATATGAAGAAGTCGATGAACTAATGAAAACAGTCGATTCGTTAAAGGCAGAAATTTATATTCTCTCTTCAGAAAATGTTGCTGGAAAGAAACTTGACGGCTTAGGAGGAATTGCCGCAATTTTGCGGTATAAGATGAGATAACAACGCGATAATTTCACCGAGCATAAGTAAAAAGATGTTATTACCATAAATAAAGATAACCTAAAAAGTTAATTTTCTCCTCTGATTCTAAGATTATTTCTCATTTTTACTACTGCGTGTATATTTTAGACAACCACAACCTTTTAATAGTAGTTAGGTTTACTGATGACTAAGTAACAAAAGATGTTTAGTACTTAAAAAGGAGGGGTTGGTGAAAAATGATTGTAAAAGATGAACTATTAAGTAAATTGAGGCGTTACTTCGACTTAAACTTATATGAAGTTAAGCTCTGGGCAGCTTTGTTAAGCCGAGGTGTTTCCACCGCAGGAGAATTATCAGATATCGCTGATGTTCCTCGCAGTAGAAGTTATGACGTTCTGGAAAGTTTGGAAAAGAAAGGCTTTGTTGTCATGAAATTAGGCAAGCCGATCAAGTACATAGCTATTCCTCCTTCAGAAGTTGTTGACCGAGTAAGAAAGAATATGCACCTTACCGCTCAAGAAAAAGTCAAGCGTTTAGAAAGCGTTAAAGGCTCTCCACTGATGTCAGAACTGGAAACATTGCATACTCAGGGAATTTCTTTGGTTGATCCAACAGATATGTCAGGATGTCTACGCGGCCGACACAATCTCTATAACCACTTAGACCTATTAATTAAGGATGCAAAAAGTTCTGTCAATATTATGACGACAGAAAAAGGATTCTTAAGAAAGATGGAAGGGCTTAAGGCAACATTAGAAAAAGTCCAGAAGCGAGGAGTCAAGGTTAGGATTGCCGCTCCATTAGGCAAGGAAGGGAAGGAATTAGTTAATTCGCTCAAAGGAGTTGCAGAAGTGAAACATAACGACAAAGTAAAATCACGTTTTGTTACCGTAGATTCAAAAGACACGGTCTTCATGATGCTCGATGACAAAGATGTTCATCCATCTTACGATTTAGGTGTTTGGGTTAAGACTCCTTACTTCACGTCTGCTATGGACAGCATGTTTAATCATGTCTGGGGCGGATTGAAATAGGAATATTATTTTTTTTATTTTTATAACTTTTTTTATTATTTTTATTATTACTTACACTTTCTTCAGTTTATTTTTCTCTTTATTTCTTTTTTAATTTCTTTTTTCATATCCCTATTCTCTTCTGTCGTAGCTGATTTCATTGAGTTCCTCAATCATTCCTCTTAAATCATTAAACCCCATTAATTTTATAAATAATCAGCCATTCACCTTCTTAAATAAAGATGGAAATAAGGATGGGAACAACTACGGAAAAAAGAGCTTCAACCGGGGGACTTAGCGCTTCTGAAACAAAAACGATTATTGCTAAACTTCATCCCTTAGAACGAACAGTCCTGCCCCTACTGAAAAAAGTAACAGAATTATCTTCAATCGCTAAAGCTGCCCGACTATCAGAAATAGAAGTCATGCGGGCCTTGCAGTGGCTAGAGAATAAAGGCTTATTGAACATCAACGTAACCACGAAGAACATCATCAACCTAGATAAAAACGGAAGCTTATATCAACAACAAGGGCTGCCGGAAAGAATATTCCTAAGTATTTTAGATGATCAGTGGAAAGGGCTGAATGTAATCACAAAAAAAACAAAGCTAAGCCGAGAAGAAGTCAATGCCTGCATTGGAGTTTTGAAAAAGAAGCTGGCTATCGAAACAGAAAAAGGAGAATTTCTTCACAAACTGCTTGATACTGAAAAATATGCTGTTGAAGAGTTAAAGAAAAGGAAAGAGATCATTAAGTTTGAAGAGCTAAAACATACTGAAGTTAAACTTACTCCTGAAGGTCAAGAACTAGCAGAAATAAATCTTGAAGGAGAGGTCACGAACCGTTTGACGACGAAAATGCTAAAAGACGGATCCTGGAAAGACGCCGTTTTTCGAGCCTACGATGTTGAGATCAACGTACCAAAAAAAACTCCTGGAAAGAAACATTTTGTCAACCAGGCTATCGAATATGCCAAGCAAATTTGGATCGATATGGGTTTCAAAGAGATGACCGGCAATATGGTTGCAACATCATTTTGGTGCTTTGACGCTTTATTTGTCCCGCAGGATCATCCTGCTCGAGAGATGCAAGATACATTTTTTATGGGTGGTAAAGTAGAAAAAGGAAAACTTCCCGATTCCAAGATATTAGAAAAAGTAAAAAGAACTCATGAGTACGGCGGAGACACGGGAAGTAAAGGTTGGCAGAATCGATGGAGCAATAATATCACACAGACTAATGTATTGCGAACTCATACAACAGTATTATCAGCAAAAACCTTAGCAGGATTAACTGAAAAAGACCTGCCTGCAAAATTTTTTACCTTGGGAAAGAATTTCCGAAACGAAGCAGTAGATTGGAAACATTCCTTTGAATTTAATCAGACTGACGGGATCGTCATTGATGAAAACGTTAACTTTAGACATCTGTTAGGATACTTAAAACAATTTTTTGGGAAAATGGGTTTCCCTAAAGCGAGATTCAGGCCTGCTTTTTTTCCTTACACCGAACCTTCAGTAGAAATTGACGTGTATCATCCTGAAAAAAAAGAATGGGTCGAATTAGGAGGAGCAGGAATTTTTCGTCCTGAAGTCGTCCAGCCTTTACTCGGAAAAGACATTCCCGTTTTAGCTTGGGGGCCCGGATTTGATCGGATTATTTTAGATTATTATAAGATCACTGATATTAGAGAGTTATATAAAAATGATTTAAAATTATCTCGGGAAATGAAATCATGGTTAAAATAAATTCATCCCAATAACCTCAAAAAGAGAATACATCAAAACAGAAATGCATCAGAAAGATAAACTATACGCAACATGCCAACCATAACCTTAAACCAAAAAGTATTTGAAGAATTAGTTGGAAAAAAACTTCCCCTAGAAGAGTTGAAAGACCGCATCAGCATGCTTGGAACGGATCTAGAAAAAATTGAGGGGAATGAAATTACTGTTGAAGTCTTCCCTAATCGCCCCGATATGTTATCAGAACAAGGTTTTGCCCGGGCTTTTTCTTCATTCATCAGTGTTAAGACCGGATTAAGGGAATATAAGACTAAACCCTTTGGCAGTTCTTTGACTGTTAACAACTTGCCTAAAGAATGGCCTTATGCTGTTGCTTGCGTAGTTAAAGGAATTAAATTTGACCATGAAAAAATTAAGGAAGTCATCCAGCTCCAGGAAAAACTAGGGACGACATTTACCAGAAACAGGAAAAAAGGGGGAATTGGTCTCTACCCATTAGATAAGATTCATTTTCCCATTACTTTTACAGGAAAGAAGCCGGAAGAAATTAAGTTCCGTCCTTTAGAATTCCCTGAGCCGATGCGCGCAAACCAGATCCTAGCTCAGCATCCCAAAGGAAAAGAATATGGAAAGATCATGGAAGGTTGGGAAAAATATCCTGTTTTTATCGATGCTAAAGGGACAATTATGTCTATGCCTCCGATCATCAATTCCCATGATGTAGGAAAGATCGATGAAACAACAAAAGATCTCTTTGTCGAATCTACCGGACCGGACTTAAACACGATTATAAAAGCAATCAATATCCTAACCACTTCATTAGCCGACATGGGCGGAGAGATTTTTTCTTTAGAGATACATTATCCTGACCATGAACATTATCCATCTTTAAGAAATCCTGCATTAAAAAAATTCATTTGTCCCGATTTCACACCGGAAAAAATGAAGTTAGATAAGGATTATATCAATAAGCGCTTAGGGTTAAGCTTAACGGAAAAAGAAATAGTCGACCTTCTTAAAAAGATGGGCTATGGATATGAAAAAGAAAGTTTTTCTGTATTAATCCCCGCTTATCGTGCTGACGTTATCCATCAAGTTGATCTCGTTGAAGATGTTGCTATTGCTTATGGCTACGAAAATTTCACAGAAGAAATTCCTAATGTTTCAACCATTGGAGAGGAAAATTCTTTTGAAAAATTCTGCCGAAAAGTGCGAGAAATTCTTATCGGCCTAGAGCTCATGGAAGCAAAAAATTTTCATTTGATGACTGCTAACGAACTAAACGAAAATATGTGTAAACAAGAAGACATCATTCCGTTAAAAAATGCATTGGGTGAATATAATCATCTTAGAAACAGGCTGCTCGCAAGCCTGATGAAAAATCTGAAAGATAATAAGCATAATGAATACCCGCAAAATATTTTTGAAATAGGCAGGACGTTCCGATATGGAGACACAGAGACTGGAGTTTTAGAAAGAGATAACTTAGCTATAGTTTTGTGCCATGAGAAAACAGATTTCACGGAGATAAAGCAAGTATTAGACGCGCTGATGGATTCTTTAAGCTTGAAATATAAAATAAAAGAGGCAGAACGTCCTTCGTTTATACCCGGCAGAATTGGAGAGATCGTTCTTATCGATAAAAAAGATGATAATGGACGAAAGATCGGCATCATCGGCGAGCTCCATCCTCAAGTCATCGTCAATTGGAATTTAGCCGTTCCCGTCGTAGGATTAGAATTAAATATAGAAGAAGTGTTTAAAGCGACAAAACTATAACGATAAAATTAAAAAAAAATAAAAAATAAATTTAAGAACTAAAATTTATTGCTTGGCTGTTTTTCCTGCTTTCTTATCTTCAGCCTTAGGAGCTTTAGTTTCTGTCGAAGCTTTATTCTCTTTCAGTGCTTTCTTCGTTTTAGGTTCAGCCTTCTTTTCTTTCATTTTTCGAACTTTCTTTAATCGTTCAGCAGATTCCTTCTTTTGATGCTCCCATGTTTTCCATCCGAGATGTTCAAACGCTTTCTTCACATCTTCATGTGATGCTCCTTTCTTGATGTCAAGAGACTGAGCTAATGGTTCAAGATGTTTGGTGTTCGTTTTTTTTCTTCGGACATCTCCATCGATGGTAACGTAGCTATTATCAAGTTCCTCGATGATAACACAAGTTCTCCCGGCATCTCTACCTGCTATCTTTAAGCAAACCCTTCCTACATTGAATAGATTCATTGTTCTGCCCCCCCTAGATTTCGAGCTTTTTCTTTCATCAATGCCCGGGTGCATTTAGAACATAAATAGCCGCCGTAAGGTCGTTCCGGTCGTCGAGAACTTTTTGGCATATTTCTCAGTTTATGAGATAATACTTGTGGCACTCCTGCTAATTCTTGCTTGCAATGAGCGCATTCTGCTTTCGATGGTTTTCTTCTTCGGTAATGCATTACCGTATTAGAACCAGGTGTTCTGACGAAAACCCTTCGTAATGTCCTGGATTTGTGTTTTCCTGCTGGCATAGTTATTCCTCACATATATTTTTAAGCGTAGTAGTCTGGTTTTTTCTACTATCCTAATGATCATCTAAAGCAAACAAGAATTAAACAGTCATAAAACACTATTTCACTATTTATCCGAGTCGCCTCCAGACATATCCCTATAGGACTTTAAGCTTAGAATAGAGGATATTTATAAATATTGTGCCAAAAAGTACGTTTTAGTTTGTTAAAATAGTGGCTTAGTCAAGATGGAAAATTCATTAATGACTTCGTTAGATAGAATTGGTTACGAGACTTTGATCTTAAACATATGGTTTTTCATACAATTCATACCTACAGTCTCGCTGAATTTTCCGACCTGCCACTATTTTTAGTATTGAACTAAAACGTACGTCAAAAAAACCGAATTATTCTTACTAAAAACATAAAAGAAAATATTAAACTGCTGTTCGACTCATTTAACTAACGCACGTCGTAAGTCCAGGAACATCACACTGGCTAGACCCATAATAATCGCAAGCTGGAACGACCGAGCTTAATTTCAAAAAGAAGACTTTATTGACTCCATGATTTTCGATCGGAACTCTAAAACTTTTTAATGATCCTGTCCCGCAGCAATTCACGTTATTTTCAAATTTCTTCTTATCCCCTCCGGCAACACAATCTTCAGTCCTTCCAAAATTGATCTGTAGATCATAAGTTATCGGCGTAGTTGAATCATCATCGATTGGAATATCAAAATATCGATATCCTGCATCAACTCCTTCATACGTTCCTTCCGCAGGACATCCTCGAGAGTCATATAATTCTCTAGGATCATCTGTCCTTAAGCTTACTGCCGGATCTATCGTTTCTAAACTGGAACAAAGCCTTGCTGACCGTCCATCTTCCCCGTCTTGTTCTAGAACTTCATAAGTTAATGGGGTCAAATCTGCGCCTAAAGGCCCAGCTCTTACAGCAATAACCTTATTACTTAACAGATATCCGCTTCCACTACACGTCTGCAAATCATTGATGATCAATAATCTTCGTTTACAATGATCAAACTCGCCCCATCCTAAGGTAGAAAATTCAGGCTCAACTTCTTCTACACAGAAAGGATCATCATTACATTCATGATCATCACAATCAACGGAACCATCTGCATCATTATCAAAATCGTCCGTGCATCGAGTTTCTCCCCGATACTGGCAAATCTTCCGATCACTTTCTCTTCTTACGAGATCACAGTTTGGATCACGGCAATCTACTCGAGAATCACCATCATCATCTTCATTATTATCACACACTTCCCGATCACAATCCGGATCAGGATTCAAGCAATCTTCATCGCATTCCCCATTGTTATAAAGATCATCCTCTTCACAACCATCAACATATTGCTGGTTGACATCATCACCATAAGAGATTGGCTCTGGAACATCGCGGAAAACCCTTCGAATTATTGTTCGTAGTCGTTCACCTACACTCTGGTCTTCTGGTGAAGGAACTGGCTGTAATTGAACACATCGCTGTTCTCTGCATACTCTTCCTTCCTGACAATCTTCTGATATTTGGCATTGTTGCCGATAGCCAGGAATACACAATCCTGCAATACATATCTTTCCTTGACCACAATCAGGATCAGAATCACAAGACGGAATTCCTTGAAACTCTTCTTCTGTTTCTTCTTCTCCAACTTCATTATCCTCATCACTAATAGGAATAGCGCATCTTCCTTCTGTACAAACCATTCCTTCACGGCAGTCTGAATTATCTTCACAAAGCTGAGCATTTTGAACAGGACGATCAGGTAAGACACATCTATTTTCTTCACATACTCTGCCTCCAGTACAATCCTCATTACGTTCACAAGAATTAGCCCTCTCGATAAACTCAGCAATTGTCCTACAATAACCCCCTAAGCAAAAAGGCTTCTCTCCAGGACAATCAGCCATTGTTTCACAAGTTATCAACTCTTCTTCAGGTTCTACATCTTCTTCATCAACGACGCATTCATTACTATCGCATACCTCATTCTCACCGCAGTCTCCATTATCATCGCAGGAGTTAGCTGAAGATATGAACTCGTCTATTGTTCGACAAACATTTCTTAGGCAAAACGGCTTCTCGCCAGGACAATCTGCCATTGTTTCACAAGCTATCAACTCTTCTTCAGATTCTCCTTCTTCATTGGTTTCAGCATTATTATCATTGCCACCCTCATTCCCTTCAACGATAAAAGCAGGTTCTAATTCTTGTGGACGTGGTTCTGGCAATGGCCGAGGATTATCTGAAGATAACCTTCGTTTTACACTTTCTTCACGAAGAAGATTTGGATTAGGATTAGCCTGGCGTAATTTCCGTTGAGTTTTCTGGTCTTGAAGTTGTTG
Source organism: Candidatus Woesearchaeota archaeon (assembly GCA_016181345.1). GTDB lineage: Archaea > Nanobdellota > Nanobdellia > Woesearchaeales > GW2011-AR9 > JACOZM01. Next base: position 2,437 of record JACOZM010000050.1, on the reverse strand, counting down.
AACTGGCTCATCACTCTTTAAAAATCGTGACAATAATGAAGCGATAGAAAATTTAACCGTTCTCTTAACTCCGACTGGATCAATACGTATCTTTCCTGCCTTTTCAGCTTGGATAAACGAATTCATCTGATGTTCTGAATTTAAGATTTCAATGAGCGTTGTACTTGTTGTATAGACCTTTAGAGTAGGATTTTCTAATTCTCCTTTCCCAATACTTTCTACGTTGTTATCCTTCGTGATACCATTCAATACCCATTCCTTATCTTCAACATACAATACAGCCCGTTCATTTCCAACTAAATAACCTGCTTCCTTCGGCAGTTCAGCTCCAACAAGATTCTTCTGCGCCCATTCAACACTTGCTTCAAGATCAATTTCAGCAGAAACAAGACTAAAAACAACTAAAAAGAAAATGAAAAATAATACTGGCAACACCTTCCTCTTTTGAATCATTTCCTAAGAAAAGAAGTTCAATTATAAAAAGCTTGCTTTTAACAACATCATAATTAGGTAAGTTTTTTACCCCTAACATTAACCTCTTCACCCCTAACTTAACTTTTTTACGTCTAACTTAGCTACTTTACATCGAGCAAAAGGAAAAATACTTACTTCATCCTTCGTCTCATCTGCGTCAAGAGCTTATAATCATCTTTAGAGCCAGAACCGTCCTTACATTTTGCTTCTAAAACAGCTAACTCAGCCTTCCACTCTTTCTGCCTTTTCTCTAAATCCCTTTTACCAATAGTCATAGTAAATCACCATCAGCTCAGATAAAGAGGAATTATTTAAATGTAACGAGAGAGATGACTAATCCAGAATTTGATGTACTAGAAAAACTAAATGATATAAACCGAAAAGTATATCAACCTCCATAGTACAATCTATCTATGACACAAAAATTAATTCTACATTTCGATGGAAATCTCCACGATGCTGAGGGCGTATTTAAGTGTAAAATAGGTTTTAAAGTAACATATGAAACTGGTAAATGGATTGCCCGTAAAGGAATTCTACGTAAGAGTGAACAGAAAGACGCCCCTGAGTATACGATTTATGGAATAGTTACTCCTGGCGGGGTTTTCGAATACGATCCAAAACTGATAGCGAGACACACAACCCTTTTAGTACGTGACCATAAAATTACTTCTTCAAGTTATCTTATTTATATTACTACCATAGTGGCTACGACGCCAATAGAAGATTAACTATTTAATCTAGCCAAAAGATTTGAGATAATATCAAGAAACACATTACATAAACTTTTTAATAATATTGTATTCTAGACGGTCTTTAATAAATTAAGAAAGATATTTTTCTATTTCTGCAATTACTTGGTCATGAAAATGTTTACTCACTTTGCAAATTTTGTTGCGAATAATTTTAGTATTGACAGTAAAGAGCCTATAAGGTTTAACCCAGCTTTCAAAAGGCAGGGAACCTTTTTCAAAAGAGTTGATTAATATTCCATCTTTAGGCTTATTACTAGTAATTAAACAACAGATTCTATCTTCAGTATGGTTTAGTGTAGAATTTGAAATTATTAAGGCGGGTCTTTGCTTAGCCGCAGTTAAATCAGAATAAGGAAACGGAAGAAAGACAATATCTCCTTGCTCATACATCATTCCACCTTTCATCAGCTTCATTATCCCAATCTTTTCTTAGTACTTCTTCAGAAGCCAACATAGTGATAAGGCTTTCATGATTAGGCTTCTTATTGAGAAAGTCTAATTCCGCTAGCCTTTTCTTAATCATCTTCCTAACAAATTCACTCCATTTTATTTCTGAATATCTTTTCATCTTTTTATATACGGAATCTTCAATGGAGAGTTTGCACAGGCCATCAGGGAGAGCCTGGCTCTATCCTTGACAGAATCTAACTTATTAATCCGAGGACGGTAAGAATGGATATCACGGCGTAAAGTAATGTTTAAACTCTGCAAAAATGTATTCATCCCCTCTTCCATCTTAAACGGCCCTTGTAATAGTCCATTTCTCGCTGGCTCTCCAGTAAAGACAATCAATCGATCAGAAAGGTAATCGATAAACATCAAGTCATGATCAACCACTAAAATACTTACGTCTCGTTCAAAAGCAATATTCTTAATGACTTTAGAGATTAATAATCTTTGCTCAACGTCAAGATACGCTGAAGGCTCGTCTAACAGAAATAGATCAGCCTGCTGAGATAAGCAATGCGCAATAGCTATTCTCTGCAGCTGCCCTCCTGATAATTCAGATAATTTTTGACCATAAAACCGTTCCAATCCTAACGGCTCAATCAATTGGTGTTGATAATTGGTAATAGCTTCCTGCAAAAATTCTGCTACGCTTAATTCTGATTCCGTTTCTAAGTACTGAGGCTTATAAGAAACTCTTATTTTTTCCTGAATTTCTCCAGAATCAGGCTTCATCATTCCAGCTAAGATCTTAACAAACG
>JACOZM010000049.1 GCA_016181345.1 Candidatus Woesearchaeota archaeon | reverse complement strand
TTCTACAACAAAAATAGTGGCAGGTCGGAAAATTCAGCAAGGCTTTATTGCAAAAAATCTAAATATAAGTAGTATTTTTAAGTGGAAAGCCTTGCAACTAGTCTTATCTGACGATGCTCTTAATGAATTTTCCACCTTGACCTTGCCACTATTTTCAACAGAACTAAATACTACATATTATAGCAACGTTTAAAAATAAAAACTCTTTTATAGACACTATGAACGGGGAAACAGATAAAAAAACAGTATATTCTGAAGAGTATAACTTGAAGGATCATGATGAGCAGACCAAAAAGATGGCTGAGAATATTGTCCGGCTAGAAGAAGAAAATCAGCTTATCCAAGGAACTATTGCACGATTACAGGAAGAAGGGGCAATGCTCCGAGAATTATTTGATAAAGCCAGCAACGAACTGAATAATCTTAAAAAACCAGCTTTGCTTGTCTCTGAAGTCTGCAATGTTATGGGCAAGAATGCCATCATCAAGCTTCCCAATGGAAATAAATTCTACTGCAACATTTCTCATGATGTTAAAGGATTGAAGTCGGGAGATTCTGTTTTAGTAGAACAAAAATCATTGAATGTTGTGGAAAAAATTAATCTTACCCAGAATTTTGACGTTGAAAAGTTTGTTATCATCGACAAGCCTCATGAAAATTGGAAAGACATCGGCGGATTAAAGGATGAAATGCGCGAGATTCGAGAAGTTATTGAATTGCCTTTGAAAAAACCTCAGCTCTTTAAGAAAATAGGGATCCAACCGCCAAAAGGAGTTCTCTTATTTGGACCTCCTGGAACAGGAAAGACACTTTTAGCCAAAGCCGTAGCAAATTCGACTAAGGCAATGTTTATTGAAGTTGTCGGCTCAGAGCTCGTACAGAAATTTATAGGTGAAGGAGCTAAGCTCGTTAAGGATATTTTTGATTATGCACGGAAAAATGCTCCAGCTATTGTTTTTATTGATGAAATTGATGCTTTAGCAGCGATGAGAATGGAGACTGGAACGTCTGGCGAGAGGGAAGTTAATCGGACGTTCATGCAATTGTTAGCAGAGCTTGACGGGTTTGATAGCTTAGGAGACGTTAAAGTTGTAGCTGCAACTAATAGACTCGATATTTTGGATCAAGCAATCATCCGCCCGGGAAGGCTAGATCGGCTGATTGAAGTTAATCTTCAGAATGAAGATGGAAGATTAGAAATCTTAAAAGTGCATACTAAAGGTATGAGCCTTAAAAATATAAAATTAAATGAACTAGTCTTGGAGATGGAGAATTTTTCCGGAGCAGAGATAAAAGCAGTCTGCACTGAAGCAGGATATTTTGCCATCCGGAATAACCGCGAGTACGTTACTCAAGAAGACTTCTTAGCTGCTATTGAGAAAGTCAGAATCGAAGAAGAAGAAGACGAAAGCATGATTTTGGGGTAAGGATACCTAAAGTTCTTTTTTTATTATTTAGGAGATGATAACTTGAGTTTGTAAAAAGATTATTTTTCGCATGATCTTACCATAGGCATTTATTTCCTTTGCTGAAATCTCACCATTAAATCTTCCTTCAAAATCTTTTAAAAATTTCTGCCTAAACTTATAGGTGCTTGCATTCTTCGCATATGCAACCCACCCTTCTATAAAGTTATAGATAAACTCGTAATCAATTTCTTTGCGGATATATCGCTTTTTTAAAAATAGAAAATTCTTCTTGAATCTGTTTAAATTCGATTTTTTTAGAAGCTTGTGATAATAGAAAACACGAAAACCGAGAAAAACCATACTATCCCCTAAGCAGTATATTTTTGATTTATCTTCATGCAATTGAATACTTAACTTACTTTTTAAAAATTCATCAATAAGTAATTTATAGTTTACTAATTTCTCCTTATCACTATCAAGAATTATAAAATCATCAACATAGCGCAGATAATATTTTACTTTTAGCTTGTGTTTTACAAATCCATCTAACTTATTAAGATAAACATTAGCAAAAAACTGACTGGTGAGATTGCCAAGAGGCATACCTTTTATCATATGGCCATAATTATTTAATATTTTCTTGATTAGCCAGACAATTCTTCGGTCATCTATCTTTTCCCTAAGAATAGATAATAAAACTGAGAGATCTACATTATCAAAATATTTTTTGATGTCTGCTTTTAGAATATAAGAATTGACAGTGTTGTTTTTACTAGATTTTCTTTTGAAAAAATCAAATCTGTTGATTGCCTTTAATGTTCCCTTGCCGATCCTATTCGCATAAGAATCATAAATAAAACTTTTCTCAAATATTGGCTCGATTACACTGCATAAAGCATGGTGCACTATCCTATCTCTAAATGTAGATTTGCTTATTTTTCTGGTCTTTGGATCTCGAATGATAAAATGAACTAAAGGCCTTGGCTGGTAACAATGAAGTAATAATTCTGAACGAAGGGTAAGAAGATTATTCTCAAGCTCTTTCTCAAATTCTAAAACATATTCTTTTGTAGTCTTATGCTTTCTGGCTTTTTTGTAGGCTAGAACTAAATTATCATAACTGCACAGCTCTGCCCATAAATCCCTGCAATTCGTCTTATCCATAAGATTACATCGGCTATAAGCTGGGCTATTCCAACGAGGCGGTTGTTGTTATTGCCAATATTGTTGTTGCCATTAAGCCTAGACCTGTTGTTAAGCCTGTTAGCACAGAAAGCCCGCCCAAGTATAGCTTTTTTGCTGACGATTCACTGCTGTTTCAACCCTATGCCCCAGAGAACATGTGTCACAGCTGTATTTTATGACCCAACATAATTTTGAGCCTTAACAAAAAAGCTGTAGCCCAGCCATTATCCCAAATAGTTTTGGAACTATAGCCGAGAAATAAAAATAAATACTAGAATTATATAATCTTTTCTATTTTTTCGCGGCGCCTGCGGCGCTACCCTCTACTACCCCAACGAGGCGGTTGTCGCTACTGCCAAAATAGTGGCCATCAAGCCCAGACCTGCTGTTAAGCCAGCCAGCACAGAAAGCCCGCAATTCAGCTTGTCTTTGTGGCTCACCAGCAAGATACAAGCCCATATTTGAATCATAACCGTAAGTTCTTTTGTTAAATTCAAATGTTTCAGCTACTAACGGAACAACTAATTCTGCCGGCAACAATGCTTTATAAACCAGATGAACTACGTCTCCATCTTTAACTATTTCTTCTGCTTGCATGTCTCGCTGATAAACAAAATCGCCTCTCTTTAATGGTTGAGCATCTACGGCGTTAAATTGATCGCCGCTTAATTCAACATGAGTAGGGTGAGCATATTTCAACAAGACAACGTCAGTTACTTGCCTTTTTACTTTACTATCTCACTGGAAAATAGCGCATTTCATGTTTAGCAGCTGCTGAAACAGCAGCCGCAGAAACGGCTATGTAAAGCCCGTCGGCAGTTTCAACTATTCCGCGAATGTCCTTTAATAACGGAGAATCTGGCTGTACTTTCAATACATCCTCAAACGTAAGGCAGGCATCAGCTAAATCATAATAAGTATTGCCCCACGCTTCAATTTGTTGTTGATCACCAGAGCGAAGAGCAGCTAATCGTTCCGCTAAAACAACGCTTCCAGAGGCAAACGTTCTTCCTTCGTCTCTCAATAAAGGAACTATATTAGGAATTGATCCCATCTTTACATCAAAGGGATCAACCATTTTTGTAACTGGAACTTGTTCACGACCTTGATTAAGCAAAATGGTTAAATCTGACATTTTAGGGATAAAAATAACCAATAATTTATAAATCTTGCGGATAATTCTACTACCTAGTAGTAAGTGGTTGCATAATTTTCTGATTTACTTGTTTTTTCAACTCAGGAGAATGATTACGAATAGTTACCTAACCATTTCTTGATCTCCTCCAGCAGCAACGGAAATTCTGCAAACCCGGATTTTTTGTTGAGATGCCCGCCATTCTTGATTAAAATAGCTTTGACTTGTAGATTGTCGGCTAATTCTTGGCTTTTTTCCAAAGTAATATAAGGATCATTGTCAGAGTTAAAAATTACAAATTTAGGACAATGTTTTTTTACCGTTTTCCAGTCAAATTCTTTATCAGTAAATGAAACCATTCTTTCTTGGTATTTGTTATTTACAGGACTGCAAAAGCCGGCGACTAAAAAAGCTGCCTTAACTGAGTATTTTTCTAAAAGGCTTAAGATAAAAGAAACACTTAAGCTATGCCCGATAAACACAGAGTCTTTGGTTAATTTATCTGCGTAGTTCTGGGCAAAGAAATCCATCCATTCTTGTACATTAGGGGAGTCAGAGTTAGGAAAATTAGGGACGAAAACTTGATGTCCTAAAAGCCCCAGCTCCTTCTTCAGCCAAGGAAACCAATTCTCTTTATCACTTCCTTCTATTCCGTGAAAGATGAAAATTGTTGCCATGATCCTTAGTTTTTATAGATTCAATATGATTTAGTTTATATTTAAAAACCTTTTTAATAATACACCACATACCCACTAGACAAGTCCACAAATAGTATATAAATCGGTCCTTTTTCTAATCCTAAAAAGAGGCAACACATAGATGAACAATTTATCAGTACATCAAATAGTCCATACTATTTTTAAGGAAAATCCAGACGAAGTCTTTAATTCTTCAGGCATATTATCTGAATTGAAGAAATTGGGAACAAACACTGAAAAAAGCATTATTACCATGATTCTTACTCGGCTTCATAAGAGTCATTTTATATCCAGGACGCCGATTCAATTAACTAAAGGGTTCTATTATTCTTATTCAAATACAGAAAAACTAGAAGAGATTTATCAAAACTATTTGCTGCCTTACTATTTTGAGAATAAAAGTGAGTTAATAACAGAAATTGACAAGAGTGAATTTGAACTATTAAGGATGGACCATGAACTAAGAATAAACATGGAGTTTAAATTTATCCAAAAATATCCTTTAATAAATTTTGAGAGTCTTGATATTCAGCAATTTTTAGCTTTATTAACCGGATTTTCAATGTGTGACGGTCATATCAAAAGGGGCAATGTAAATTTCTTTTTCCGAAGAAAAAAAGATGCGATATCATTTGTAAAAAACTTTAAGACCGAATTTGAAAAGGAAGAGTTTAAAATTAAGAAAGCAACAACAGGAGAATCTTATGTAGTTGAAGTATGTAAGAGCACAGCACTGTCCAAATTGCTCCAAGAATTAGGCGCTAAAAAAGGAAATAAAGTATTTCAACCATTTTTAATCCAAAATTGGATTTATCATGGACCAGATGAAATAAAGAAAATCTTCTTGTCAACGGTAATCGGAAATGAAGGCTCTGCCCCTTCAAATAATAGGTGGAGAATCCAGTTTGTTCTTTCTAAGTGTAAAGAATATGTCCCAAACTTAATAGAATTTCTAAACCAAATCAGAACAATGCTTAATCATTTTGGTATTTCAACATCTCACATTCAATTAAGAAAGCAGAAAGGGAGACAATTTTATGGGAGGTTTTACCTCAAAGGCAAAGAAAATCTACACAAGTTTTATAATCAATTTAGTTTTTTATACGCATCAGAGAAACAAGAAGTTTTAGAAGATTTGATAAAGAGAAATAAGTAAGGATGGAATGCGCAATGACAGTGGTGAACACCAGATGATCCGAAAGGAAATGATTAACGGATGTAACTTCTCAGCGCACATAGACCTTACATAACCATCAAATCAAAGCACCATCTAAATGTTCCAGGAGAAAATTGGCCGCATTTTACTGTTCTAATGATTTTAACATTATAGTTAAGCTGATGACAAATATTTTTTATTTTTTTCTTTTCATCTGCAAGATTCTTTTCATTAAAGAAAGCATAAAGATGGGTCATTCCCTTCTTCTTAGCTTTTGGAAGAGCTACATCAAGAAATTCCTCGCTCGTCTTCGGCAGAGGCATGATAATCCTGTCAAAAGTCTGATGCATACTTGGAACTATTTTTCTGACATCGCCTTGATAAATAATAACTTTATTTTGAAGGTTATTTATTTCGACATTCTGCAAAGCATATTGGTGAGCAGAAGGGTTTAATTCTATTCCATAGATTATTTTTGCTGGAGTGTGCCTGGCTAAGACGAGAGGATAAGGGGCAGCGCCGGAAAACATCACTAAAATTTCTTCTCCTGGCTTAACAAGTTGAGCTATTCTCATTCTTTCGTTGGCGCTTCGGGCAGAAAAATACGTTTTTTCCAGATGAAGTTTTAATTTGATCCCGTTTTCGAGATGAAGTGTTTCTTTCTTCTTTTTTCCTGCTAATACCTTTACTTTTCTTGTCCGATAAGTTCCTTCATGCATCTTTGCTTTCTTAACGACAGTTTCCACATGCTTATTCAATAAGAGATAAGCTTCAGCAATTTTCTTCTCGTGATGCTCCAGCTCTTCAGGTATTTCTAAGATAAGAATTGTTCCGATAATTTCCTGACTTTTAGGAATCTTTTTTAATTCTTCTTTGCTGATCTTGTTTTCCAATAGGCCTTCAATAGTCAGAGGAAGAGGCTTTTTTGGAAAGTCCATAGCTACATCAATAATTTCTGCCTTAGGAATTTTTACCTTTTTGAGAAGAGGGAAAAAGATAACTCCAAATTCCTTTATCGGCAGATAACGATGATCAAGAAAATTTTTTTTAATCAAAATATTTTTTACTTCTTCTGCATGAATTAACGTTGTTTTAGCTGCGAGCATGTCAGGATGGAATAGTCATGAGTTTAAAAATATTGCTTTGCACTTCTAGGTATTGTTTCTTTGATTGACATTGTTTCTGTTATTATTGTTTCTTGGGATGTATTATTTCTTAAAGTGTTGTTGTTTCTATTATTGACAGAACTTGGAACTTCCTTTGGGTTATCTATTCTTATATATCTAAAAGTTTAAAAATAAGGAATTAATAGGTCCAACGATGAGAAGAGAAGATTATGATGATGAGGAAAGAGATTCTCAACAATTACTAGAAGCAACTTTAGAGCAGATAGAAGAGCGCGAAGGTGCTGACTACCGCATAGCGCGAAGAGATCTCTTTGAAGTTCTAAAATGGGCAATGGGGGAACAAGGACGTCCTAAACCGGAAAATAAAGCTACTTCTTTACTCGAAAGAGAAGTTAAAAAAGGGCGTCTGGGCAAACCAAAAAGCTGGAGATTTACCGCAGGACATGCAAGAAATCTAGTAAGAAGATATTTTGGGAATACTGATTTTGAAGAAGTAGACGGCAGTGAGGAAAGACTCTTATTAGGAACGTACATCGGACAAGATGGATTGGAAGATATCCTAAGCAATCCTAAAAGATTAGCCCGTTTTGATGTACATAAATATGTTGAAGGGCTAGGAAGGGCAGTAGAAGTAAGTTCCGGAGAGTTAAGAGTCTTGATGATGATGTGGGATGTGCAAAATGGGCTCCCACCTCAATATGAAAAATTTTATTATGATAGAATGAGAGTAGCAAAAGATGGAGCTCTCAGCGGTAGAGTTATAGGAAGAAGAGAATTTAATGGTGCAACTTATAGTTATTTATTTCCTCGAGGTCAAGTGCGAGAATTTTTCTTTAACCCTAATCATGGCTATGCTGTCCAACGTCCAAAAATGAGGCAAAATCTTCGAGGCCAAGAAGGAAAAGATGACAGTCCGAATATTTTATTTTCATTACAGACGGCGACATTCCCTGCTGAATTTCTAGCCAGCCTAACAGGCTTTGGGAGAAGAGAAGGGGAATTTTATTTAGGCGTAACTACATTAAAAAGCTCGACATATAGGGATTGTGTTGTTCCTCTACTCGGCAAGAATGATCAACCTCATCGTCAGAAGACAATCAGGTTTCGCTACACACCTCATCTTTTAGTTGATGAAGCAGCTATTCAAGGCAGCTTATTAGAATCTTACGGCGATGAAGCTAAAGAAATGTCAATCTTCCATCTTCAAGAACTGAGAAGAATGGGCAGGATTCTTCCCGAGCCAGGAATGTCGAGAACATATCGGCTGGAAAACATTGTACTATTCTTAGAAGAAATGGCTCTGCCGCCAACTGAAGAAGGAGAAGATAGTTTTGGAAATATTGTTATGAACGAGCTCAGAGAACGATTGGAAATGCCTGGAGTTTATGTTGAACCCGAAATTATCCAAGCCAGACAAAAAAAAGGAGTTCATTGGCTGACGGCAGAAGAGATTGGAGCCAGTTCTTTAAGAATCCAAGAAAAAGTAGGAGATACGCCTAATGAGATTGGTACAAGAGAGGCATGGAGAATTATTCGAACATATCTGGAAAGTTCAGGAAGAAATGGTACTAGCAGACGAGAACATCTATACGATGCTTTTGACGGAGCAGTAGAACGAAAAGATATTCTTGATCTATTAAAGCCAAGGAAAGAAGAAAGCCGAGGGGGGCATGTCTTAATGGAAGTTCCATCTCTTTTGATCTCTCTGTATGATCAAGTGAAAGAGAGGTTTATACTTTCTCAAGAACAGGCTTTCAGCAGAGTCAGAGATTATTTTTCTGCACGAGGATTGCCAATAGGCCATAAAGTTATCAGAGAAGCATTGCTGGGAAGCAGGCCGATTCAATTGACAGAACTTGTTGAAGAGACTGAAGAAGTATTAACAGTATCTGACTCTAAACGCGGTTTGGAGGAGAGAGACCCCTATAAACCCGTAGCAAAAACCCAAATATTATTCCGCCCAGAGAGTATTGACGATGCATTAAGCAAAATGTATGGGGATTTTAACGAGGGAGAAATTGTTCCTGGGTATGTTATTCCTATCGTTAGAGCTATCGGCTCATTGTATTTCAGTGGGAATATTCCTGTAGCCATTATTGAAGATGAATTAAAACCTTATCGGGTTGACTTACGGAAAAAAGTAGAGAATAATCCTTGGGAAACAAGAACAGTACGATTGCTTACAGAAATCTTAATCCTTAAGCATGGATTAGTTGATGATATTAAGCACATTCCTGATATCGAACAAGTTAAGCGTGATTATCAGGAGATTACAGGAGGAGAATTGGATATGAGAGAATTTGCAATCCAAGACAACTCTATCTCTAACCTTATCGTTCGTGCAGGAAGATTAGGAATGCATGAAGAATATGTTCACGGAAGCGCCTTAGCCAGATTAAATAGGGATTTGCATCAGCGAATGTTAGATCTTGCCAGTCATGGAAAAATTTATTCTTATCAGATAGATTACCCTGGCACTAGACGTCATCCTGAAGCTTGTTTCCGGCTTACTGACGTTTTACGGATTGCGGAAGCAGAACGATTAACAGCAGGAACAGAAGGCTTAGGAAATTATATGGAAAATAGAAGAGAATTGCTACTATCTTCTCCGTCGAATCCCTAAGTAAGCAAGCCATAACATTTATAAGAAAAACTATATTTCTAGAAGAAGACTGATAGTATTCAAACAGTTTTACCTTTAATATGTTTTCAGCGTTAATAACACTGTTTTCAGCTTTGGTGGATTTTAGAAATTAACAGGTTTTCAAATTCAACAGATTATCAACTAGTTTAATTATTAAAAAGAGGCAGGATTGATGAAAAAGAGAGTTAAAAAGGCAAGCGGATCATTTTTTGGTAAGGTGTTGATAGTTCTCTCAAAACTCATCTTTGTTTATCCCTTTAAGGGGATATATTTCATCCTCAAGCTGATCGGCAGAAAAATAACCAGCGCCTACGTCAAGCAAAAAGAGATCAGCAAAAAAAAGAAGGCTGAATCACAACGTCCAAAGATCATAGCAAAATATTCTCCTCTTCGAGAAATCAGAAATAAGACGGGAAGCTTTTCGGCATTTGAGAAAAAATTGATGACGAATAAAAGTACCATAGGAATCATCTTAGGAGCGCGAGGAACTGGAAAAACAGCGATAGGAACAAGGATTTTGGAAAATTTTGCTGCAAAGAGCGAAAAATACGCTTACGCTCTTGGTTTTAAAGAAGAAGAGCTTCCAGCCTGGATTAAAGTTATCCGATCAGTAGAAGAAATTGACACGAATGCAGTTCTGCTTATCGATGAAGGAGGAATAGAGTTCTCTTCCCGAAACTCGATGAGCAAAGCAAATAAGATCCTTTCAGACATTTTATTGATAGCACGGCATAAGGATTTAAGTGTTATCTTCATTGCACAAAATTCTACCAATCTAGAAATCAATGCTATCCGCCAGGCAGATTATTTAATTTTAAAACCATCTTCATTATTGCAGAAGGATTTTGAACGAAAAAAGATACGGGAGATGTATCAAGAAGTAGAAAAAGATTTTACTGAACTGGCTGAAACTGAGGGGATTACATATATTTATGCAGATAACTATCAAGGTTTTGTAGTCAATACATTACCGAGCTTTTGGAGCGAGAAGGTAAGTAAAGGATATAGAAGAAAGTAGTAGAAGAAAGTAGAAGAAACAAGTAGATTTAAAAAGATGAAAAGAATACTTCTAAAAATCCTGATTATTATCTTTTGTTATTATTAGGACTAAAAAAGAGGTGAACATATGTTAAAAAATTGGAAAGCTGGGATAGGCTATGGGATATTATTGTGGCTCCTGATTTTTGTGGAAGTTGTAGTGGTTATGCTAGCAAAAATGTCAGAGTCTGGAAAAAACTTTGTAAATTTAGTGCTGCTTGTCCCTCTTGTTGTATTCTGCACATGGATGTACTTCAAGAGTGTTAAGCCGAATGGGCAAGAAGGGTTGTACCTGGGAATCGTCTTTTTAATTGTTGGAACTATCTTAGATTTAGCAGTGACCATACCTTTCTTTGTCAAGGATTTCGGAGCATTTTATTCTTCCGGTTGGCTTTGGGTAAGCTATGTTGAATTGTTAGCAGTAACAACAGTTACTGGGGCTTATTTAAGATCAAAAGCAGGAGAGAAGAAAAGAAAATAATTGGATTATTTTTTAATTTTTTTTAATTCTTTTCTTAATTTGTTCATTAAATGTTTAGCTTAAATAAGATTTAGCTTAAATGTTTTTACTATATTGCTAAACGTTAATTTTTCGATCTCTTCAGATGTTAATCCCCAGGCCGGCAAGTTCTTTTCAATAAGCTCTTTATAGAGGTAAAGCGAAGGGTATCCGGAAGGGCAATTCTTCGAACCGTGAAGTTTTTCTCCGATCGCATGCGGAGCATGATCGGTTTCAATCCAATCAATCTTTCCTTGTTGCAGTAATTTTCGTAATCTGATTACGTCTTCCCAGCTTCTTAATGGCGGATTCATCTTATACAATGCTCCATTCGGCTCTTGTAATTTAGAATAATCCCACAATAAATGATGAGGAGTTACCCCGCAAACAATTTTAATCTCCGCTCTGGCTTGATCTACAAGCTCGACAGCTTCCGGACAGGAGATATGGCCGATGTGTAAAATCCCTTTGAATCCTGTTTCTTTGACCAATCTTATCTGATCC
>JACOZM010000136.1 GCA_016181345.1 Candidatus Woesearchaeota archaeon | reverse complement strand
CCAATTGATCTGGCCAAAGGAATTATTATAGATAAGGGCATTCTGAACATTTGCCGTTGTATCATAGATGGAAACATGACTAGATGACAAAGAAACAATATTATTTATGAAGATATTATCCTTGCTAGTTCCATCTAACCGGAATCCCGATGTATCTATCGTCGTTCCTTGGCTTCCAACAGTAATATTATTGTTAATAAATAAATTGTTAGACCCTTGATTCAGCCAAAAACCATAATTTTCCCCAGTACTGTCATTCAAGAGAATAGCATTACTGCTAAACGTATTGTTTGATGAATTAGAATCGAAGGTAAATCCCCATCTCGACTCGCTTGCAAACGTATTATTATTAAAAGTGGAATCATTGGTTGCAACCAATCTTATCCCAAAATCGTTATATACTGTGGAGATCAACGGGAAAAGATTATTTCTAACCTCTAAACTTGTTGAAGCCGCTAAATACATTCCTGTATCCGAGCCCCCTATGTTCATTGTATTACCATCAACAACGTGTTTAGACCCCCCAGTGATATCAATACCATGATCATTGCCATTACTTTGTGCTGTTAAAATAGTATTTTCCCTTACTGTGTTGTTATTACCGCCACTGATTGCAATAGTATGGCAATTTTGGCAGTCTGCCAAGATAGTATTATTAATAATCAGGTTAAAAGAGTTTTTTCCATCGATTAAAATACCACGAGATTGGCTATTCAAGATAGAAGTTCTTGTTGTAATATTGTTGCTCCTCAAAGTATTAGTGCCACTCGCAGAAAGATATACACCATAACCACCGCTGCTGTAAGATGAAATAGTAGAATTAGCAATTAAACTATCATTATACCTCAATAGATACATCCCGTAATTGCTACTGCTAGTTCCATTCGTAGTAATTGTATTATTCCTTAATGTGCTATTCAGTCCGTCAGATAAATATATTCCATGATTTGAAGAAGTTCCATTTGTTTGAATAGTATTTAATTCCATGGTAGTATAATTGTATTTTAGCAAATATATACCGTAATCAGAACTACCAGAACCGTTTGTCTTGATAGAGTTATTCCGAATAGTGCTATTAACTCCGTTGGTGAAATAAAGGCCATAATTGCTTGTGTCAATGGCAGAACCAGTAAAGATAAGACAATTTTTTACTGTTATATTATTAAATCCAGTATTATTTACACCCCATCCGAATACGTCTTGTCCATATAAAATAGTTGATCCTGCGCAATCTAACACCAGATTGGAGATATTAATAGTAAAACAGGTTCCGGTGGAGTTCACAATCCCCGCGGTTAAAGTGATATTTGTGTTCACATACCCGCAACTCGTTGAGTTTGCTTCAGCATCTAATACGCGAATTATGCCACTGGGTAATTCTCCACTTCCATCAGAAACAACTGCTCCGGTAAGATAACTTTTTGCGGAGGATAAGAATGCTAGCTCCTCTTGATGATTAAAAAAGAAGAGTGCCAAAAGTAAAATAGGCACAATGAAGAGTCCAGCAATAGCATATTTGTCTCTATTTCCTCTTTTTTTCATTTAACTCCTCTATTTTTTGCTTTAACAACAGCTCGATCTGCTTTCCAGGCTGCAAGCCTTGCTCTTCACAAAGAAACTTGAATTTATCCTTAATAGATTTATCTACAGAAATCGTAAACTTATCATTTCCCTTTTTAACCATTGTACGTACAGGTACTATTATGTACGTATTTATAAACGTATTGCTTAAATGAAGCTAGAATGGGAGTTATTAATGTACGTACAAGTACTATCATGTACGTATTTAAATGTTTTGGAGAATTATAAGGAATGTTTATGGATAATCTTGGTTTTTAGGTAATGCAGTTTACAATTTCCTATAATCCTCACAGTTATTATTCCCTGGCCTTCCAGTTTCATCAGCGCCATTCCTGCAGTTACTCGAGAAACGTTCGTCTGATCAGCAAGTTCTTGGATGGTTAATCCCGAGTGTCTTTTAATAAGATCGTCTGTATTTTCTCGAGAGTTGAATCTATTTTGTTCATTTTAGTTCTAGATTGTACATGTTTTGAGCAATGACTGTTGTTCCTTCTAAGATAGTGGAAGTAAATAGATAAGTTCCTGACATAGAAGACGAATCATATTTGAAGTCAAAACCATATAATCCGCCTTCATTCCCTTTAACCTTAATACCATCAATATAATCAGCGGCGTGAGTTTCCTCGTTTAAATTTAGGATTGATTTTAACCTATCAAAAACTGTTTCAGCTTCATCTTTTTTAATAAAACTAAATTCTATAGTGTATTCGTGCAAAGCCGAAGATTCGCCGTTAGGAGCGATGACAATAATTATTTCTCCTAAATCTTTTTCTTGATCAAGTTTAATGAAAACACCAGAATCAGATTTAGGTTGGACATTCATCTCTACGTCTTTAATATCTTTACCTTCAAAAGTTACTGTAGCTGGAAGTTTAACTGCCTTAGTTCCAGGAATATCAAATGTAAAATCAAGATTAATAGTCTCTCCAGCATCTAAGTCTAGCTGTCTATTTTCAATGCTAAATGCTAAGGCGCTGAAAGAATCTAAAATAGTTATTCCGCTAAAATGGCTGAGTTTACCTTTACCGAATGTTCCCAGCAACGAATAAATTTGCTTATATGCTAATGAAAAATCCTGCTGGTCAAGGATTAAGATTCTAATAGCCTGCTGGATAAATTCTTCAGGAGTATAACCGTAACTAGCTAGTTTTGTGATTAAGTCTGTATATTGTGTTAAGTCAATATTTGGATTGAATTGGTACGCTCCAGCTTCTCCGGCAGTAAACGTAGTAGGAGATACTGAAGAAGATACTGCCGCTGGAGCAGCAACTGCAGTTGAAGGTGCAGCAGCAGGTGCTGGAGGAGCGCTAGGGTTGGAAGTGGTTGTGGAAGAGGATGAGGAGGAGGATGAACTGCCTAAAAAAACTGTTGAAGGACAGGATATTACTTTAGGATAATAATCAAGGCCAGGCTCTCCTAAAGGAGACCCACTCGATAACGTGGTATGATTATAGGGATAATTACTTCCAGAATCATACCATCCGTCCCCATCTGAATCTGTTAAGTTTATATCACAAACACCGTCATAGGAATTCCCAACGCTTACTCCGTTGAAAGTCGTATTAAATTTATTAGGGGAACTATAAAATCCATCAATATCAGAATAACGCTTGAAAATATCATTATTATTGCCTGTAAAAGAATTAAAATAAACTAGATTATTTATTGATTGATAGCTATAAGCATTTATATGAATTCCGTAATAATTTTGATCAAAAGTAGTATTAAAAATAGTATTGCCATCAGCGGCATATAGATATAATCCAGAGTCCTCGTTATCAGTGGAGGCAGAATAAGAGATAGTATTATCATCAGCTTGAAAGAGATAGAACCCATAAGTATTATCAGAAACAGAAGAATTGTTAACAACGGAATTGGAAGTCTGGAAAAAATCTATCCCAATAACGTGATCATTTACCGTGCATCCAGTGACAGTAATATTTGATCTCCCACTAGCATAAATTCCGATGTATCCACCAGCACTCCCAGAGAGTACCGTTTCATCACAAGTGAGAGTGAGAGAATCAGTACTAATAATGATTGTTCCATCGTGATCAGCATCACCAAGAACATACGTGCCGGGGCAGAGATTAGTATCATTACTGATAGTTAAACCATCATAAGGCGCTGTGCAATCCAACGTCAAAGAAAGATTAACGTTAGAATTTCCAGTAATATTAGATGATGTGAAATTGCTGACTGTTCCTGAGCTTAAGCTAAAATTTACGGTGATGTTGTGTGGGCCTTTAGAAAATATTCCACTGGCATTCTTCACCTGATCAACAAGGTTGAGAGTAACCAATCCATCGGAGTTTGTTATCCCCGAAGCATCCAGCTCCGTTGTACCATTGAAATAGGCATAAACGTGAGCATTAGGTAATCGTACGCCTCCATTAAATGAAACATTAACAACTGTGTACCAACCAGTACAAACTTGAGCCGTTCCTAGAACTGTAACATTATTAAGATTGAGTGTACTATTAATAAAACAATTTTCTGTTTCTCCTGTATTTGTAGCATAAACTGCAGCAGAACTTCCATTGCCAATATTACTATCGAAAAAAGTATTGTTAGTTGCCGTGTTAAAGAAAACTCCGATACTGCTATTCGTGATATTTATATTAGTAAAAGTACTATGATTACTGAAGGTCAGATTCACCGCAGTACTAAAATTATTGAACTGGAGATATTCTGCAATTAATTTTCTTTTGTTTTGAATAGTTAGACCACTATTTGTCTGCTGTCCAGAAATGAGATGATTATTCCCATAAATAGTTAAGTTGTCTGCTCCGATGTTCATCCAGTTGGTATTACAATTAGTATTGCTTCCCGTGTAAAAATTACTATAAAGAGTATCACCACAAGAAAATTTGTGGATTGTCAAGTTGATAATCCTGCCAGTAGTATTAAGTAGGTCAAAAAAAGTAACGTTGCTGGAATAATTTTCCATGATTACTCTAGCAGAGCTATTTTGAGTAAGGTAATATTTAACAGCATCTTCAATATAAAATTCCGTCATTTCAAGTGAGGCCAATCCATTACCAGAAGATAATCGGAAATCGTCCTTCTTCCCTAGAACATCGAACCCAGTGATATTTACGCTAGATATAGGATCGCCTGTTTCATTGCTTACATTGACAATAACAAACCATTGTTGGTATATCCTCTGTGTTGGCATGGTATAGGTATTTGTTGTATTGACAGAAAAATTAACCACATAATTTTTGAATATCACACTTGAGATTGTATCCACAAAAGCAATAGTCTCATTCACTCCTGAACCACTAGTGATTATATTTATAAATGTGTTATTATGAGAAGCTTCTAGGTAAACATCATCAGAACGTGAATGATTATGTGAAGTGACATTATTATTGTCTGAACCTGAGAAATAAAGAGCATAATTAAGACCAGTACCATTAGTTGAGATCCTATTACCGTTTAAACTATTTGAATGAGAGTACGATGAGAATTGTATACCATCATTACCACTGCTCGTTCCAGAGGTATTAATAGTATTATCACTGATGTTATTAAAATTAGAGGAGGATATTAAATGAATCCCCTCATTACTAGAAGTCCCGTTTGTGGTAATAGTATTATTATTTATAACGCTTGACACTGTTGACCATATATACATACCCCTATTCCCGCCACCAGTCCCATCAGCATCAATGATATTCTTGGTGATGTTATGAAGTCCACCTCCGTCGCTATAAATCCCAATATTACTAGATGTCCCATAAGTTGAAATAGTATTACTTTCTACGTGGCTTGAATTAGTATTCAACCTAATACCATAATTATCCGTACTTGTGCCTCTAGTTGAAATAGTATTACTACTTACCCTGGTAGCATTGCTTGAGGTGAATAGATATACCCCAACGTTGCTTGAAGTACCATTAGAGTAAATAGTATTATTATAAATAATATTTGAAATTGAAGATGATACATAAACTCCATAAATACTTGAACTTGTGCCATTAGCAGTAATAGTATTATGGGTGATGTTATTAGAGTTGCTTGAGCCTTCTAACTCAATTCCACTATTACTATTCGTTCCATGAGTTAAAATAGTATTACTACTAATAATATTCGAAATTGAAGAGGATAGATTAACACCTTTATTTCTATTTTGATTACCATTAGTATCAATAGTATTAGCACTAATATTAGAATAATTTGATAATGATAGTGAAATGCCAATATTAGAGTGAGATCCATCGGTTGAAATAGTATTATTATTAATACTATTTGAAATTGAAGAGGTGACATAAATACCACGATTAAAAGCACTTGTTCCAGTAGCGTTAATAGTATTGGCACTGATATTGGAATAGTCTGAAAATAAGAAATAGATACCATAATTATTCAAAGTTCCGTTGGTAATAATAGTATTATTGTAAATTGTATTATTTACTGATTGATTAAAGAATAGACCATAATTTCCACTACCCGAAGTACTATTTTTTTTAAGATTACAATTCTTAATGGTGATATTATCATATCCATTCGCATTATTTACACCATATCCAGTTCCTGTTGCACCATAATAGGCAGTAAATCTAGCACAATCTAGAGTGAGATCATTGGCATTAATTGTAAAACACGTAGTGTCATTGCTCACATCAGATGTTAATGTTAAACTGCTGCTTACCATTCCGCAACTTGTAGAAGTTGCTTCAGCTTGAATTCCGATAGAACTTGGATTAGAGGATTCTATAGGGGCTATTCCAACATTTTGTTCAGAGGCAGAATCATAGTCTGGTTGAGAACCATCTTCAGACAGAGATCGATTTAAAGTGCTATCATCTATTGGAAAGTCATCCGGCAGGATTATCGTACCACTATCCACTGTAATAGCTGCTCCTGTTAACAAGTTTAATGAATTAACGGAAAGGCGATCAATATTATTGCCTAAGAAAACTAAAGTTAAAACTAACGGTAAGGTCAATAAAAGTACCATTAACCACCGATCTTTTGTTTCCACTATCTAGCACCTTTTTTTCTATGTTCCTTTTCTACGTTCAAATAATGTAGTTTACAATTTCCTATCACTCGTACATCAATAACTCTCTGCCCTTCTAACTTCATCAGCGCCATTCCGCAAGTTACTCGAGAGACTTTAGTCTGATCAGCTAGTTCTTGAATGGTTAAGCCTCGAGTGTCTTCTAGAAGGATGTTCTGTATTTTTACCAGAGTTGAATCTATTTTTTTCATTCTAGTTCCAGATCATATGTGTTTTGGGCAATGACTGTTGTTCCTTCTAGGATAGTTGAGGTGAAGAGATACTTTCCGGACATCGATGAAGAATCATATTTGAAGTCAAAACCATATAATCCGCCTTCATTCCCTTTAACCTTAATACCATCAATATAATCAGCGGCGTGAGTTTCTTCTCCGAGAAGGCGAGATTTAACTTTGGCAAAGAGATTGTCCTGTTCTTCTTTCTTGATAAAGCTGAATTCAATAGCATACTCGTTTATTGTAGAGCTGTCTCCATCAGGAGCAATGACAATAATTATTTCTCCTAAATCTTTTTCTTGGTCAATCTTAATAAAAACCCCAGAATCAGATTTTGGTTGGACGTTCATTTCTACATCCTTAATATCCTTACCCTCAAAAGTTACCGTAGCAGGAAGTTTTACTGGTGTAATCCCAGGAATGTCAAAGGTAAAATCGAGATCAATAGTTTCTCCAGCATCCAAGTCTAATTGTTTATTTTCGATGCTAAACGCTAAGGCGCTGAAGGAATCTAAAATAGTTATCCCACTGAATTTGCTTAATTTTCCTTTTCCAAAGGTTCCCAGCAAGGAGTAAATCTGCTTATACGCTAATGAAAAATCCTGCTGGTCAAGGATTAAGATTCTAATAGCCTGCTGAATAAATTCTTCTGGAGTATAACCATAGTCAGCAAGTTTAGTGATCAAGTCTGTGTATTGGCTTAGATCGAGGCTTGGATTGAATTGGTAAGCTCCAGCTTCTCCGGCAGTAAAAGAATTTGGAGGTGCTGAAGCGGATACTGCTGCAGGAGCAGCGACAGCAGTAGAAGGTGCTGCAGCAGGCGCTGGAGGAGCGCTAGGATTGGAGGTTGTGGTGGTTGAAGATGAACTGCTTGAAGAACCTAAGAAAACTTCACTTTCACAGGTGATTACTTTTGGATAATAATCTAACCCTAGAGCATTAGAGTTATGGATACTTAGATTATAGGGATAATCAGAACCAGAATCATACCACCCATTATTATCACTATCAGTAAAATCTAAATTACCACTGCAAATATACTCCCAAGAATTACCTACATTAACTCCATTGATAGTGGTATTAAAATTATTTAAGATATTATTTATCCCCAGGTAATCAAATCTGGTAACATAATTAGAAAAATCTACAAAAGTATTAAAATAAAATAAATTTCCTGACGGGGGGGTATTTATCCAGTTAAATCCTGATTGTGAACTGTCAATAAAATGAATTCCGGCACCATTAAAAGTAGAATTATAAACTGAATTGTTATTACTATACATTTTAAATGTTAGATCAGCGATAAATTCAGAATGTGAAATATTATTTCTATTACTTTTAGATAAATAAATACCATTCCCAGTACCATAAATAGTGGAATTATATATTATTGAATCGTTAACATCATTAAAATAGATATTGTTAAGATAACCACCAATACTGCACCCATTAATAGTAATATTTTTTCTGTTAACTGCATAAATTCCCCATCCATAAAAATAATTATTTTTAGTAATATTTGTACGATCACAGGTTAAATTAACTGAATCAGTAGTCATCCTAATTACCCCATAGGTCTGATCCTGTGCATATGAATAATTA
This sequence comes from Candidatus Woesearchaeota archaeon, assembly GCA_016181345.1. Lineage (GTDB taxonomy): Archaea > Nanobdellota > Nanobdellia > Woesearchaeales > GW2011-AR9 > JACOZM01. Next base: position 57 of record JACOZM010000136.1, on the reverse strand, counting down.
TCGTTAATTAAATAATTTCCAGGACACAGTATGGTGTTATTAGTAATAGCTAAATTA
>JACOZM010000135.1 GCA_016181345.1 Candidatus Woesearchaeota archaeon | reverse complement strand
TCCCCATTCTTTGAATGACCCTTCGGTAAATTTCATAATATTTCCTTTATGGACAAGGGTTACCGATTTTCTCTTGTTTTTAATCGCGTAGTCAATAGCAGCTCTCACTAATCGTTTGCTTCCTGTTATCGAAATAGGCTTAATGCCGATTCCAGAATCTTCACGAATTTCTTTATGAAGTCTAGTACTAAGAAAATTTCTTAGTTCTTTTACTTCAGATGTTCCTTCTTTAAACTCTATCCCTGCATAGACATCTTCAGTATTTTCCCGAAAAATAACAACATCTAACTTTTCTGGATGCTTCATAGGATTTGGCACGCCTGGAAAGTAGCGTACAGGTCGTACGCAAGCATAGAGATCTAATTTTTGCCGGAGAGTAACATTAAGGCTTCTAAATCCACCTCCGACTGGAGTTGTTAAAGGGCCTTTTAAAACTACTTTTAAGTCTTTTATTTGCTGTAAGGCTTCTTCGCTGAGCAGTTCTCTACCTAATTCTTGTGCTTTTTCTCCAACGATAATTTCCTGCCAGAGTAATACTTTTTCTCCATTGTAAGCAGTTTTTACTGCTGCATCAAGGACTTTAAGAGCAACAGGAGTAATGTCAATACCAACTCCATCTCCGATGATATATCCTACTTTTTTTGTTTCCATATTTATTTCAAATGGGATGTTATTCATAGTTCTTTAGAAGTAAGAGTTCTTTATAATAATTGTTGTTTAGGAAGAAATAGAACCAGTGATTGAAATCTCAATCTTTACTATCTAAATCTTTATAAAATATTTATTATTCTTTCTTCTGATGGCTTTTTTAGATAAGGAAGAAATTGAACAGTTCTATCAGACCTATTTTAAGAGAGTTAAGGAAGTTAAGACGAAATTGGGTACACCATTAACTTTTGCTGAAAAAATTATCTATGCTCATCTCTTTGATTTGAATTCAGTGACTGGTTTAGAAACGATTGGTTCAGAAAAGATTGGTTCAGAAAAAATCGGTTTAGAAAAGCTAGAGCGAGGAAAGTCTAATCTTTTTCTCAATGTTGACCGAGTAGCGATGCAGGATGCAACAGCACAGATGGCTATTCTGCAATTTATGAATACTGGCAGAACGAAGGTCTTAGTTCCTTCGACGATCCATTGTGATCATCTCATTCAAGCATACCGAGGAGCGGAAAAAGATCTCCAGCAGGCAAATTTGGAGAATAATGAAGTCTATCAATTTTTGAAAAGTTCGGCTGACTGTTTTGCTATAGGGTTTTGGGAGCCCGGAAGCGGGATCATTCATCAAGTTGTTTTAGAAAATTATGCTGTACCCGGGCAGTTAATGTTAGGAACTGACTCCCATACTCCTAATGCAGGAGGATCAGGGATGTTAGCCATAGGAGTGGGTGGAGCAGAAGCAGTTGACGTGATGGCCGGAGAGCCATGGAAAGTATTGATGCCAAAGATTGTCGGAATTCACTTAAAAGGAAAATTAAATGGATGGACGACGGCAAAAGATATTATTTTGAAAGTAGCGGAAATCCTTACTGTGAAAGGAGGAACGGGAAAGATTTTAGAATACTTTGGTGAAGGAGCCAGAAGCTTAAGCGCAACGGGAAGGGCAACTATTACCAATATGGGAGCAGAAGTAGGGGCAACATCAAGCTTATTTTCTTATGATCAAAAAACGGAAGAGTATCTTCGAGCAACACAAAGAGAATTTGTTTCTGATGCTGCGGAAAAAGTAAAGGAAGAATTGCAGGCTGATTTAGAAGTCGAGAAAAATCCTTTAGCTTATTATGATGAGTTCATTGAAATTTATTTAGATGAATTAGAGCCTCAAGTTGTTGGGCCGCATACTCCTGATCTAGGACGAGGAATTAGCCAGCTTGGGAAGGATGTTCAGGAGAATAACTGGCCAGTTGAGTTGAGCAGTGCGTTAATAGGCAGCTGTACGAATTCTTCGTATCAAGATCTCTCTCGGGCAGTGAGTATAGCATTGCAGGCTGTTCAAAGGGGAATAAAAGTTAAAGTTCCGTTCTATATCTCTCCAGGATCAGAACAGATCTATCAAACAATCAAGCAAGAAGGTTTACTAACTATCTTTGAACAAGCTGGTGGAAAAGTATTAGCTAATGCATGCGGACCTTGTATTGGGCAATGGAAACGTGATGATGTTAAAAGTGGTGAAAGAAACTCTATCATCACTTCTTATAATCGTAATTTCAAGAAACGCCAGGATGCTAATTCGGAAACACATGCATTTATTGCCAGTCCGGAAATAGTTACTGTTTTAGCCTTAGCAGGTAGATTAGATTTTAATCCTTTAGTAGATGAGCTAGAAGGTTTAAGATTTACTGTGCCGGAAGGTGAAGAATTGCCCCAACAATTTTCTTTCCCTCTAGAAGGTTATGTTGCACCAACTGGAAAAAGTCAGGTCTTGATTAATCCACAAAGTGATCGTTTAGCTCATTTACAGCCATTTACGGCTTGGAAACTAGGTGATTTTAACGATATGCTTGTTCTTTTAAAAGTGAAAGGAAAATGCACAACTGATCATATATCTCCGGCAGGAAAGTGGCTGAATTATCGGGGTCATTTAGATAAAATAAGTAATAATATGTATTCGGGAGCGGTGAATGCTTTTGATGAACATCTGATAGGGAAAGGTAAAAATAGCTTCTCTGGAGAAGTTCAGGAGTTTCAGCAAATTGCTCGAGACTATCAACGGAAGAAAAAAGGATGGATTGTGGTGGGAGATGAGAATTATGGTGAAGGAAGTTCAAGGGAACATGCTGCGATGGAGCCGAGATATTTAGGATGTCGAATGGTTGTAGCAAAAAGTTTTGCCAGAATTGCGGAAACAAATTTGAAACAACAGGGCTTATTGCCGTTATGGTTTACAAATAAAGATGATTATGATCTTATTTTAGAAGACGATATCATTACTATTGAAGATGTTGATCTAGACGTAGGAAAGCTTATTGTTCTTCAAGTTCACCATCAGGATGGATCTATCGACGCAATCTTATGTAAGCATACATTTTCTCCGGAACAAATCAATTGGTTTAAAGCAGGAAGCGCATTAGAATGGTTGAAGGTGAAAGGAAAATAGGCGTTCTTCATTATTTTTTTTGATGATCTGTTTTATTCGTTTATTTATCACTAATGTGTAGTAAATAGTGGAAAGATTTATAAATAAAGGACTATATTTAGAGGTTAGGTTATGGAAAAGCAACTATTGCTTTTCTGCTATACTACTAAGATTAAAGGTGAGAATATGACTTATATGACTCGATTAGCTTCAACGTTGTATGCTGGTGCTTTAGCTAGTGCTTTATTAGCTAGTGCTTGTATGCCAGTAAAATTAACTCCGATGGATATCCGAAAAAGTTATGATGGCCAATGTGTAGGAATTGGTGAACTTCCTGCATTGGTGAATGGAGAGAACAATCCTGCTTTAGCTCGAATGGCAGGGATGAATAGAGCCAGAGCTGATTATTTGAGGCAGTGTGTTCCGGAAGCTTCACGTTCTAGGGTTGAAGATGTTCCATTAAAAGATGGAAAAGTAACGTTACGTTATAGTGCTGCTAGTGTTCTTGGTTTAGAAACTGACCTTGACCGTGGATTTGCTGTAGCTCGTCCAGGATCTGATGGAATACAGTTGGAATGGGTATTAGCTGATGGACAAGATGCCCTGGTACAACTTATTGAAAAAGATAGACAAAAAGCTGAACCTGAAACTAAACCTGCAGTACAAGGAGAGAAAAGCTGGTTGGATAAAGCTAAGGATAAAGCTAAGGGTCTCGTTGAGGATTATAATCCATTCAAATAAAGATTATTTTTTAATATTTTTTTCAACTTTTTTTTTGGATGTTCTTGTAGCTTTTTGATTATCGATAAGTTTATAATTGTTTGAGGAATGTTATCATCTGATTAGTTTTATTTAAAAAATGAGGTGAAGATGATGGATACAGGAGCATTAGAAACTTTTAGACTAATTTTTAGTCGGCATGATACTGGGGGTAGAAAACAACCAGTTGTTCTTAAGAATGGTGGTGTATTAACTATTTCTGGGCCTCACTCAGAAGTTACTGCGATGATTTCTTTACCAAAGGGTGCTACTTTTCAAGTTAGGAAAGTAGGAGATTTTGTGGAAGTTAGGGGTGGAGAGAATTGTGTTCAACTAACTGAATTTAATGTCTATCTGGGGAAAAATAAATATAAAATGGCACCAAATGGGTGGGTAATAACTACTCAACATGAATGTATGGTTACGTTAAAAATACTCTAGAGTTATTATTATTATTATTATTATTATTTATTAGAAATTTATTTTTACTATTTTTTAAATTTAATTATTCTTTCTTTAAAATTTTTTTCTTTAATCATTCTTTTTTTATCTTTATCTTCTTCACTTTTTCAGTAACATACTTTTCTGTTACCAAGTGTTTGATGAAGTTATCTAGTTTTGGAAAAGGTGTTTTAACTCTGGCAAAAATTTGTCCGTCTTGGGTGAACGTATCCTTGTTTTTCTTCTTAAAATCAAGCACGTTTTCTGGTAAGTTCATCGGAGGGCCTTTTCTGATCTGTTCTGAAGGTAGTTCTTTTTGTTCCAGAATAAAATACATCGAAACCCAGTCCCAGCCAGACTTTTTAATCTTAAATGGATGCAATGATTTTTCTAAAAAATGGTATGCTTTGAGCAATTTTGCGCCGACAATATCTTTTTTTCCAGCTAATGGTGTTATTTCCAGAAAAATGAAGGATTGTTTTTTTGAGTCCGCTTCTTTTTTAAGCCGAGTATAGTCAATCTCTTTTTTAAGGAAGAATTCTTCAGAAGGCTTTTTTAGGAACTCTTTAGCTTTCGCCTTGAATAGCGTTAATTTTTCTTCGGATAAAGCAGCAGCGGCATTTCTCGTTTTGTCAACAGGATCGATGATGATAATAGGGGAAAGCTGTTTGGACTGATTTAGATGAAATAAGGCCATTCCTTTCTTATAATGCTGTTGAGGATCGATGACTTCTTTGGCTTTCCATTGTTGTGATGCTTTTAAGAGATTGGTGAATGTTTTGTATTTTCCGATAAGAATTTCAAGACCATAGCCAGAAAAACCCATAATATGTGATTCTGCTCCGTAAATGTTATGAGCTTTACAGAATTGTTTTATGAGAAGAACTTGGTCTTTATCCTTGATATTTTTATTGACCCATACTGCGTGTAGGGGAGAAATATCAGTGATATTTTTTGCTTCTTCGGCTTTTTTTATCTTTAAGATTGGTACTATCTCAAAAGTATAATCTTCATATTTTAACTGGAAATAATCTCTGCTTCCATGGAGTCTTGTAAGAGGGTATTTTGGAAAGGAACTTTGCAATGATTTTTCCAAATAATTAGATAATTCTGCTGATTTATCTTGAAACTTTTTGTAATCATACTGGACAAAAATATCAACATCATAGCTTCCGGCAAGAAATGTCCCTTTTGCTCCGCTTCCTCCCAAAATAGCTTTAGCATCGTTTAGTTTACTGTTCAGTTTGTTAAGAAAGGAATTTACTGACTGTTGTAATTTTCTCTTCTCTTCTTTACTCGGCTTGATTTTTTGGAGGATTTCCTGCATGAGCAATTAGAACCTGCTGATTTATTTAAATCTTGGGGTTTTAGGTAATTATAACTTATCTGTTTTTAATCTTGCAGATGTTTCCTGCTGATGCTCATTTCAAATCCTTCTGAATTCTTTTTCTAAAAATAACTCTTCTTTTCGTAAGAACTTCTCTTCTTTTTTGAAAAGCTTTTCTCCTTTTCTCAATTCTTGAAGACCTTCGATGAGTAGTTCCTTAATATATTTTCGGAAGATTAGGATAAGGATGAAGATAATAATCATTGCTGAAATGAGGATAAGGGGTAAGCTAATCTGTCCGCTAACTAGTTTAGCACCAAAATGACTGTAAAAGATCATTTGGGTGAGAAAACCTAATCCGGAGATGATAAAGAATTGCTTAAAGGAAATAGTAGTTAATCCAGCGCCTAAACTGACAACGTCACTTGGGAAGATAGGTATCATTCTTGCGATATACAAGCCCCAGTTTTTCTTCTGCTTAAAGAGGAGATGGAAATGAACTACTTCTTTTTTCCCCATCAGCTTGACGGCTAACTCTTTACCAAATCTTCTACTGATGAAAAAGACTATTGACGAACCGATCATGGCTCCGATGAGACTGAATAATAACCCCCTCCAAGGACCAAAGATAAACCCTGAAGCGATAGTAATAACTCCTCCCGGAAGAATAGGGATAAGAGATTGCAGGATCTGTAAACCAATAATGGCTAATGGGGCGAAAATTCCTAAACTGATCATAAGCTTTTGGAGTGATTCTGGGTTAGAGATATAATGCTGTACGATGTTCAGCCGGTTCATAAGGATATAGATGATAATGACAATAATGATGATCATTACATATTTCAGCTTATGGAAATGTCCGTTCATAAATAGGAGATTATTTTTAGCTATATAAATGTTTATTTTGATCTTTTTCAGAGGAAGGATTTTTTCAAAGGTTGATGATCTGGAATTTATTCTTGATGACTTTCTTGATAAACATTGTTTTAACAACAAAAATATTTTTAAATGGATAGGAAATAGAATCCATAATGGCTAAAAAATGTATCATCTGCGGGAAAAAAGCAGAATATCAAATAAAAGATAGTGCTGATTTTTATTGCCAGGAATGCGCTGAAGAAAACTTTGCTGATCTAACTTTATTAGTTAAAGTTGAAGAAGAAGCACAGAGGCTGAAAGAGTACTTGAAGGAAAAGATGGGCGATTTAGAGCAGGATGAAGAAGAGCTGGATAAATATATTCAAGATGATTCAGTGAGGAATAATTAGATGTTCATCATTAAATGTTAATAATCAAATGTTGGTAAATGAATGTTCAGAAATAAGTGTTCCAAACAAGGTTAAAGATAAGATGCATCAAACAATTAAGATAGGAAATATTAAGACTTCTAAGATAGAACTGATTGATATCACGAAGTCGTGGTTAGCAATCTCGTTAGCTTTTGCTTTTGTTTACTCGGGAATAAGCTTATTTAAAGGAATTGATGGCCTATTTTCTCTAAGCTTCTTAGTTATGCTAGGAGTTTCAGGGCTTACAGCAGGAATTGGATTTTTGTTTCATGAATTAGCTCATAAATTTGTGGCTCAGCGATACGGATGTGTAGCTGAATTTCGTTCATTTGATCAGATGCTCTATGTGGCAGTCGGCTTGGCTTTTGCCGTTGGATTTATTTTTGCAGCTCCTGGAGCAGTCATGATTTCCGGAATGATTACCCGAAAAGAGAATGGTCTCATTAGTCTAGCTGGGCCGTTGACAAATTACGTTTTAGCCATGATATTTCTTGCTTTAACGTTGCTATATCCAGCAGGAAGTTCACTTTTTAGTGTTGGATTTTCAATTAACTTATGGCTCGGGTTATTTAATATGATTCCTTTTGGGAATTTTGATGGATTAAAAATTTTTGAATGGAATAGAATTGTTTGGGCAGGAATGATCGGTTTTGGCGTTTACTTTTTGTTCTTATTTTGAGAAAATTATAATCTTATTTGATTATCAAGTATCTTCAATGTTTTTTGAACATCATCTTTATTAATAAAGTCCATCCTGATGATAATATGGTTCATTCGACGGCAGGTGAAATGCCTGATTTAGATACCGTGTTTAAGGCAGTCTATCAGACTGCTTTCTATGATCATTTACTAGCTCTGCCAGTTAGGAATACGCTACAAGCAATCAGAGATCTAAGATTAGAACGGTTCTTACCAGTGTATTTTGACTTCAAAACGGGAAAAGTTCTTTATCCTGAAGCTTTTGATGATGAAGTTCAGAGAGAATGCAGGAGAGATCATTCTCATCCAGAAGTATTTTTAGAACGACTTCAGCGGGAAAAGGAAGGAAAATCTGAACGTTCTTCTGATGGTTTTAAAGAGTTAAATTATCGTCTGATTTCTGAAGTGTTAACACTTTCTCCAACTGGGGATGTTAGTCCGTTGGTTTATAAAGTTGCCACGGGCAGGGTTTCAACTGAAGTAGGGCTAGATTCAATAAGAAGATTGTATCGAGAAGTTCTTCAGGAAATTAGGGATGGAGACAGATATAGTTTTGAATCTTTGATTCAAGCTCAGTTTCTTTCTGAGCATCAACGTTTCGTTGAAGAGCTTCCTATTCTTGAAGATCTCATCAGCAGGCTTGATCTCAAAGCCTTTTTTCAAAGGCAGGAAAACAGTAATCTTATCCTCAGCGAAAAAGCCGATTTCCCAACTACTTTTAAACTTAAAGTTGGAATCTAAAGCCGCAAAAAGATGGGAAAGAAAATTTTGAGGGTGCTCTTTCTGCCATTGCTTGAATAAGCTGTCATTGGATAAGCTTTGGACTAATTCCTTAGGGCTGGATAAAGTCTGAGGATTAGGCATATTCCCTCCAGGTATAATTGCATTTAGTACACCTGAAAAATCTGGTTTCAGGCTCGTCTGCTCCCCTGGTCTGCTGG
>JACOZM010000146.1 GCA_016181345.1 Candidatus Woesearchaeota archaeon | reverse complement strand
TTTAACAATAATCTCATCAAGATCTTACTTCATCTTAGTAATCAAACCCGGTAAGCCCGTACCAAGAGGAACTGGTTGATTGATCATGACGTTTTCTACAACTGAAGTTAAATAATCAACTTCTCCTTCCAATGCAGCATTAATCAAATGCTTGATTGGAGTTTCGAAAGATGCCCGAGCTAAAACTGAAGCTTTCTCGGAAACAACACCATAACGAGTAATTCCTTTTACTGATCCGCTCGTTGTCATAACATCAGCAACAAGCATAATGTGACGGATATCAATATGCAATCCTTGCTCTTGAATAACTTTGTAAGCTTCACGGATGATAGATTCGCGTGCTGCTTCTATCCCCAATACTTCACAAATCTCATGAATGTCATTACACGTTGTTCGAGTAGAATCAACTTCAGGAAGAGCTAAAATATCTTTCAGGTTTGTTCCAGAAGTCAAAACAACATATTCGTCTCCGCGCTTAACTGGAAGGACTTGTTTGATTCCTTTCATACCCTTAACTTTAACGTCGTGGACCTTACTCTTCAAATCATAAAGAGCCTTAATCTCTTCTGATTTCCCTTTCTGAGTGAATATAATCTGATTGTTACTGGAAGTGATTTCAAAGCCTTTTGTTTTTGATTTAACGAGCTTGGCTAATTCTCCTGCTTCTAGTTCGAAGTCACTCAGCAAAGCTTGGTTTAATTGGACTGTTAAGATCTGTTCAAAAATGTTAAGAGAATAACTGTCAACTAACTCGCCGAACGTTGTTTCTTTAATCTTTGAAGCGAATTTTTTAAGCTTGGTTAGATCATGAGATTCTTGCAAGGTGGAATGTGTTTAAGGTCATCTGTGTTCCTGGTTCACCGATACTTTCAGCAGAAACAAGGCCGACACATTCTCCCGGATTAATTTTAGCAAAGTCGTATGATTGGACGGCAATATCCAAAATCTTCTGTAATTTTTCTTTCCCGGTGCTTTCAGGAATATGTTCTCGTAGTTCGGTTATAACTGCAGGAGGAAGCTGATCTGCATAGTCCTTCAACAACTTTTCACATTCATCTTTCATTGTTTTTCCCCCGCACTTAAAATGATCCTATCAACGTCCAAGGCTCCTTTCTTAGATTTAGAAACGTCAATGCTATCCTCTCCGTACATAAACTGGATAACTTTTCCACTAGCATCTCTTACCGTGAAATCGTATTCAACTTTCAAGTCCTGCATGGCGTTAGATAATCGTCGGTATAAATAACCGGATTTAGGCGTTCTTAAAGCAGTATCCATCAGAGCGTCTCTTCCCGTCATTGCTCCAAAGAAGAACTCGTAAGGAGTAAGCCCGGAACGGAAATTATTTTTGATAAATCCACGAGCTTTTGGACTTAAATCATTATTTTTAAAATAAGATAATGTTCTGCCCTTAAACCCGGTATCAATTCTTTTTCCACGTAAAGCTTGCTGACCTACTAAAGCGACCATCTGAGCAATCTGCAAAGGATTTCCTCGCGATCCACTCTTTGCCATATCTAGTGCAGCACTATTTCCTTTCTGCTTAACAGCAATATCTCCGCTCTTGTTACGGGCTTTGTTTAAAGCTAGCAATAATTCTAATTCTAACGTTTCATTGATATCTCTTCCAGGAAGAGGCTCTAGTTTTTTAGCATGGAAATCTATAATCAATTTTTCTGCCTGATCTTCTGAATCGGCTATTGCTTGCAAGATTTCATCTGAAGCTTCCTCAGTTAGATCTAAATCACCGATCCCCATAGAGAATCCTCGTCTAGCCAATACCCCTATACCCAATAAAGAGATTCTACTTAATAATTTAGCAGTATACGAAGGACCGTATTTCTCGTAAATGTTTCTTAACATCAAACCACTTTCCTGCCCTAGATTAGCCTTATCCATCAAACCAGATTTTAATTTTCCATTCTCAATCCGAACTTCATTTCCGCCCTTATCTTTTCCAATAAAGTTAAAATCTTCCGGCAATAAAACGGAGAAAACTTCCTTACCATCAATCTTCTCTTTATTTGGAAGTCTAGACATCTCATTGATTCCACAATTATATAACAAGTCAATAGCTTCTTCCCGCATCAATACTAGTTCTTTGGTTAGGAGATAATTTCCAGTGATAGCATCGTGAATACAGCCAACAACACTTAATCCATATCCTGGACTGATAAGCTGAGTTTCAACTAGCATCAAGATTTTAGCTTCGGCTCGGGCTTCTTCGTTTTGAGGAATATGAAGGTTCATCTCATCTCCATCAAAGTCTGCGTTATAAGGATTACAAACAGCAGGATTAAGACGGAACGTTCTTCCCGGTAGAACTCTTACTTTGTGGCACATCATACTCATCCTGTGCAAAGAAGGCTGCCTGTTGAAAAGTGCAACATCTCCATCGATCAAATGCCTATCGACAACGCTGCCAACAACGAATTCGGCCAAGATCTCTTGGACAGTTTCAGGAGTAATGGTCTTTCTTTTTCCATCTGCCTTAATAACATAATTTGCTCCCGGATATTTTTTAGGGCCGTTTTGGACGAAGGTCTTTAAGTATTCAAGATTCCATTCTGTCACTATTTCAGGCACAGTTAATTCCATAGCAA
>JACOZM010000134.1 GCA_016181345.1 Candidatus Woesearchaeota archaeon | reverse complement strand
TTCTTTGATCATGGAGATCATCGGAGTAATTCCCGTTCCCGTGCAGATAAACCAATGCTCAGGATCTTCGGATTCAGAATCAAATAGAAAATGGCCGAAAGGGCCGCGAACTTCAAATGAGTCGTTTTCTTTACTTTTAGCAAAGATGTCCGAAGCAAAACCTTTTTCCACTATTTTAATACAAAGGTCTACTTTTCCTTTTTCAGATGGTGAATTAAAGATTGAATAGGATCTTGGTTTAGTTCCCTCTTCCTTTTTAATCATTAATGTTATAAACTGGCCGGCTTGAAAGGTAAATTCTTTAGGCGCAGTTAAAGAAAAGAATAACGTATCGGGAGTGAGATTTCTTAATTCCGTAATATTAGCGTTGAAGGTGACCATTTTTCCTTTAGAAAATAAAAACTATATAAAATTATGGGAAGAAGAATCCACTGATAAAAAGACAGGGATAGAACGCATGAGTGAGGATGGAGCAGAAGGTTAAATGCTTATCTAAGAACTATCGTTGATGATGCTTTTCCAAAAACTCTTTTATTCTCGGCTGTCCTTTAGGCAGAGCTTCAGGGCCAAGAGTATAAAATTTCTTCTCCACTTCTGAACCCCATGAAAAATTTCCTTTTTCCTGTTGGATACTATGAACTTCAATCTCTTTTGTTTGGATGCCTTTTCGGAGATGATAGTAAATAACCCGTTGCGTTACTTGAGGAAATACTTCGTTATAAATTTTACTTATTTGATACCCGTATCCCTTGCCTAAGAAAAAAAGTAGCTCTAAGATGTTTGATCGAATCTCACTTCTGACTGGACGTCCTCGTTGCATCTTTTCTTTTAATCATAAAGATTATATAAAGATTTATATTCCTCAAAACTTTAGGTTCTAATGGAGATGAGTAGAAGAGATATATACATAACACTATGATAAAGGCAATAATATTTGATTTTGATGGAACTCTTGCAGATACAGAATTGATTACGCTTCGGACAGTGAATAAATATGCATCCCGCTTCAATTATAAAGAAGTAAAAGACCACAAGAAACTCAAAGATAAAGAAGGAATCCAAGTATTGACAAGGGAAATGGGCATTCCGATGTGGAAACTTCCTTACATCGCCTGGAAAGCAAAACAGTTAGCAAAAAAAGAACTGCGAGAAGCGCACCTGTTTCCCGAGATAAAGAAAATTGTTGATGAACTAAAGAAAGACTACCTTATTATCGTCGTTACTTCAAATCATAAAGAATTGGTCAAATATGTCTTTAAAAAAGATAACCTAGAACTAGAAAATGTTCATTCCAGCACATTCTTTACAAAAAATATACGATTATTATGGGTTATGAAAAGGTTTAGGTTAAAAAAAGAAGAATGCATCTATATAGGAGACGAGATCAGAGATGTTAAGGCATGTAAGCACGTAGGGATGAACATGATCGGAGTATCTTGGGGATATAACTCTGCTGAAGCGTTGAAGAAGGCAGGAGCTGAAGTTATTGCCGATAGTCCTAAAGAGATCTTGGACATCATTAAAAAGATGAAAGCAGATAACGTTAGAAACTCAAAAAAAGTGAATCATTTAAATGTGAAGAAAAAAGTAAGAAAAATCATGTCATCATTAAAAAAATATAATAACAAGAACAAGGGGAGAGATGAGTAGAGATGTCTAAACCAAATATTAGCAAGGAAGATCAAAAAAAGATTGCCTTACAGAGGATTACCACTCTTTTTGCTGAGGCGGAGAAGACTTTTTCTGAAGATAAGAAGAGAGCCAACCATTATGTTGCTTTAGCCAGGAAAATAGCCATGCGCGTTAAATTACATTTGCCATTAGAATTAAAACGAAAGTATTGTAAGTATTGCTATGCACTCTTAATGCCGGGAGTGAATTCTCGAGTACGGAAACGAGAAGGAAAAGTTGTCATCTCTTGTTTCGAATGCAAGAGGTTTACGAGAATTGTAGTAAAGAAAAAAAAGGTAACCTTTGAAGATAGAAAATCTTGAAAAAGAAGAAATAAAAAAATAAGGAAAATCAAGAATTTCCTATCTTTCTCTTTCCCTATCCAAGAGAAGTTTCCGTTCTGTTTTAGCAACAGTTCTTCTTATCTCATCAACAGCATCAGCATTAGCTGAAATGCTGTCTACTCCTTGGTGGACTAAGAATTCAGCCATCTCCTGTCGAGAACCAGCTTGTCCGCAGATGGAGGTTTTAACCTTATACTTCTTACATACTTTGATAACTTTTGCCATCTCTCCTAAAACAGCCGGATGCATCTCATCAAACAACTTCTGAATCTTTTGGTTATTTCTATCGATACCTAAGGTTAACTGGGTTAAATCATTCGTGCCAAAGCTGACAAAAGAAATCCCTTCCTTACATAACTCTTCGATAATCCAGCAAGCTGCAGGGGTTTCGACCATAACCCCAAAATCAATGTTCTTGCATGGCTCTAAACCGAATTCACGCATGATCTCTTTAGCTTCTTGAAGCTCTTCTGTCCGGATGACAAAAGGAATCATCACGCCGACATTCTTTAGTCCTTCGTAATGTAATTCGCGGATAGCTTGAAATTCAGCGCGTAAAATCTTCGGCTCATCTAACAATCGTCGAATGGCGTGCCAGCCAATCATCGGATCAGTCTCTTTTGGTTCTTTATCGCCCCCTTTTAAATTCCGATATTCATCAGAGCGCATATCTGAACAGCGTACCCAGACTGGCTTATTCTTGAAGGCCCTAGCGATCTTTCCGATTCCATCTTTTAATAGATTGACGTAGTCTTCCTCTCGTCCTTGGCGGATATATTCAGCTGGATGAATTCCTCCATTAGCGATCATAATTTCTAATCTCACTAAACCTACTCCGTCTGCTCCAGTCTGAGCAGCGTGTTCTGCAACATCAGGAAGATCCATAATCACTTTTACTTCGGTTGCCGTAATAATATCTTGGCTGACTAAAGGAAGCGCTGCCTGAGATTTTACTGCCGGCTGGATATCAACTTTTCCTTCATAGACAATTCCTCGAGAAGCATGAACGGTAACTATTTCCCCATCCTTTAATATTTCTGTAGCATGTTCTGTTCCGACAATACAAGGAGTCCCCATCTCTCGAGATACAATAGCAGCATGGCAGGTCATACCACCTTCATCGGTGATTATGCCTGCTGCTTTTTGCATAGCTGGAACCATATCAGGAGTGGTCATCCGAGCAACAAGGATATCTCCTTTCTGAACTTTATTGAGCTGATCCATCTCTAAAACAATCTGAACTTTTCCTGAAGCGACTCCGGCGGAAGCAGTTTCCCCTTTCAAAATAATTTTTCCAGACTCTTCGTTAATCCCTAGAACTTCATCTCTTTTGCTGTCTTGAGTTGAAGAGCCTGATGCAGAAGATGATCCTCCTTTCAGGGTAGTTATAGCTCTTGTCTGGACGATAAAAATCTCCCCTTTTTCGATAGCCCATTCAATATCTTGGGGCTTGCCATAATGTTCTTCAAGCTTTGTTCCTAAACGTGCCAGCTCTTTGACTTGTTTCTCATCAATAACTTGGCGCTCTTGCTGTGACTTCTGAATGTCTTGTTCTTCATTTTCCCCTTTTTCGTTTCTAAACAAGCCGATGTTCTGTTTCTTTACTTTTATCTCTTTAATCTCTCTGGTTTTTTTATCAACAATATAGGTGTCGGGGCTTACTGCTCCAGAAACTATGAGTTCACCCAAACCATAGATGGCCTGAACAACAATCTCATTGCGATTATTTGTAGACGGATTCGCTGTGAACGTTATTCCTGATTTCTCTGAATTAACCATCTTTTGCACAATAGCTGAGATTAAGACTTTACTATGATCAAAATTGTTTTTTTCTCGATAATAGACTGCCCGGGCAGTGAATAATGAAGCCCAACAGGCTAAAACGGCCTGAACAACTTTCTCTTTACCTTTAATGTTCAAGAACGTAGCTTGCTGGCCGGCAAATGATGCTTCGGGAAGGTCTTCTGCCGTAGCTGAACTTCTAACAGCAACAAAAACTTGCTCTGAATTAATTAAGCTATTAGCCCCTCGTTTTACTCCCAGCAATTCATAGTTATCCATGATCTCTTCCGCAATCTCTTCGGGAATAGGGGTAGAAACAATGAGATCCATAACCTTCTTAGATGCTGCTTGTAATTTTTCAGTATCATTGACGTCTAAGCCTTTTAGAAGGTCTTGGATTTTCTGTTTTATCTTTGTAGTCTCCAAGTATTCGGCATACGTCTGAGCGGTAACGGCAAAACCATTAGGGACTGGGATGCCCAAACGGAACATCTCACCTAAATTTGCACCTTTACCTCCTGCAGTAGAAATAGAATCTTTGTTTAAATCTTTAAACCAAGCTACATATGACATATGACACCTCTTTTATCAACAATAATCTTTTTATTATGATATTTTGGTTAGAAGAATAATGATTATTTAAAGATTGTTAAAATTAAAGGGAATAATTATTTAGATTGATAAAAATTAAGAAAAAAAATAGTGTGATATAGTAATAAGAAATAATTACGAACGGAAATTATATGTTTGAACAATAGAATAAACAGGCCCAGTAGTGGCTAGCTCTGATTTGTAGAGAATAATTGTTCTCACAGTCATTGTTCCAAAAAAATCGTCGTTATGGATTTGGAGGAAATCCTTTAATTCTTTTTCGTTCTTCAATTTTTCTTTCTCCAATTTTACCCTAGCAATAGTCAAATGAGGGATATCTTCTGAATAATCGTTCTTTTTGATGTTATTTAGTGCTGTGTCAATTTCTTTCATTAATGAAAGAAGTTCTTGGCTTCCTCCAGCCCAAATGACGTTGATTTTCTCTGAAGAAGGAAAAGCACCTACTGTACTTACAGAAAGATCGAAAGAGTGTTTTTTAGAACAAAGGGTAGCTAATTTTTTATGGATAGAAGGTATCTCTAAATCTTCAACGTCACCTAGAAATTTTAGAGTGAAATGAAGATTTTCTGGAGGAACGAAGTTTACATCGGTTTTAATCTTCTTTAACTGAAACATCAAGGCTAATACTCTTTCTTTAACTTCCGCAGAAATTGGAATTCCTACAAAAAGCCGATGTTTCATCTTCTCCTACAACTTAAATTTTTATTTTTGATTCAAACTATTATTCAAGTTCAACCCTTTATTTATCTAAATCTTCACCGAAATCGTCAGTTTCTTCAAATTTCTCTTCCTGCTCCTGCTCTTCCATTTCGTCTCTAGACACGGTAGCAAACTTCTGCTCCCGAGGAGCTTGCTCGATTTTTTCCAATTGTCCTAAGACTTCAGCAAATCCTACTTTGGGCAGGACTTTAGTCACTTTTATCTTTACAAAGTCGCCTTTCTTTACTCCCGGAACGAAGAGGACAAATCCTTTCACTCTCGCGATGCCATCACCTTTTTCTCCGACACTCTGGATCTCTACTTCATATGTTTCTCCAGCTTTTACTGGAGGTGTTTGTTCATTCATTACGATAGACCTCCTAATGGTTTAATTTTTTCTCTTAAGAATATACTAATAATTATTCTTTCTAGCTTGTTATCTATTTTAGAATTAAACATAGTGTTTTATTGTGTAAGCGTATTGTATTAAGCAGGTAATCATAACTGGTCTTATTTAAAGAGAGGGTTTATTTAAATGTTTTGGAAGGAAAATATCGGCTGTCAAAAATGCACTTAGAAAGAATAAAAAATAAAAAAAGATACTAGGTAGGAAACAAAGAATCTTATCACTTCTTGCTATTAAACCCTTCAAAAGCCTTGAGAATTTCTAGAGGAACAGCAAAGACGACAGTATTACTTTGGTCGGAAGATATCTCATTAATGCTTTGCAAGGTCCTTAAGTGCAAAGCTCCAGGAGCTGCTGCCAATGTACGAGCTGCTTTTGCCATGTTATTAGCAGCCATCACCTCTCCTTCAGCTTTAATAACGACGGCCCTTCTCTCCCGTTCCGACTCTGCTTCTGCGGCCATAACACGTTTCATATCCTGAGGAAGCTCGATATGCTTCAGATCAACAGAAACTACCTTTATTCCCCAAGGATCAGTAGCCTTATCGACTAGCTGCTGGATACGATGAGATATTTTATCACGTTCTCGCAAGAGTTCATCCAGCGTAACTTCTCCGACAACATCCCGCATCGTCGTCTGAGATAACTGAGACGTAGCGTAATAATAATTTTCTACCTCTATGATGGCTCTCTTTGAATCAGCTACTTTAAAATACAAGACAGCATTAACTCGGACAGAAACATTATCCTTAGTGATACAATCTTGATCAGGAACATCAACTGCCTTCACCCGTAAATCAACTCTCTCCCACGACTGGATGATGGGGATAACGACCCTTAATCCCGGTTGCATCAATCCGGAAAATTTACCTAACGTGAACTTGACTCCATGTTCATACTGCTTTACTACCTTTAAGCCAGAAAGGATGAAAACAACAATAATAAAAATAATTCCCGGTAGAAAACTTAATCCAAATAAAAATGCCATGTGATATACCTCCTTAGATAATGATAACGACAATGAAGTTATGACAATATAACTTTATGACAATAATGCCATAATAATATGATAATATTAAGAAAACTATATAAAAATTGTGAATCTTGGTAAGGAATGATACGGCATTCGTTTATCTTTTTGGAAAAAATAAGCCGAAAAAAAGAAGAGAATATCTGGAAGCAGGGGATTTATGATTGGGATCATTTTTTAAAGAAAAGAAGTAATGAGATAAACGGGATCTCTTCTGAAAAAAAGCATTATTATGATCGCAAAATAAAAGAAGCGCAACAGGCTCTCTTGAATAATGATTCTTCTTATTTTATTAAAAAGCTTCCCTCGGTTGAAATGTGGAGGCTCTATGACTATTTCCGTGAGGAATCTGGTTTTTTAGATATAGAGGTCAATAGTTCAGGAAAGATCATTCTTGTAGGCATTTCTGATTATTATCATTCCAACTTCTTTGTTCAAGGAGTTAATTTAGAAAAAAATCTGATTGAACAAGAGCTGTTAAAATACAAATTAATCATCACGTTTAACGGATCATCGTTCGACCTGCCAAAATTAAAAAAAGAGTTGGGGATTGAAATAATCGTTCCGCATCTTGATCTCAAGCCGTTATGCTTAAACTTAGGGCTTCATGGAGGGCTAAAGGAAGTTGAAAAAATCCTAAACTTAAAACGTCCAGAGCATCTAAACGGAAACCCAGTAGAATTATGGAAAGCATTCCATGCTTCCGGTGATAAGGAATATCTTGATCTTCTTATTGACTATAATAAAGAGGATATTGAAAATCTGAAAGGAGTGGTGGAATGGTGTTATAGAAAACTATATAAAGATTTAAACCTCATCATAGGGAAATGAAGGTTATCAAAAAGGCAACGGTGTTTGGTTTATTGTTTTGTTTATTGTTTTTAGGGCTTATTTTAGAAGGATGTTCAGTAGAACAATCCGTTCCAGAACCGCCTTCGCTTCCTGAAGAAATGGATACTGCTCCCGCAAGTGATGGTAGTAATATTAATGAAGGCGATAATGCGGTCTTGGATGATATTCCTTCCCCACCCCCATTACCAGGATGAAGAACATGAAAAAAAAGATTTTAATCATTGTTGGTTTGCTGATTATAAATGTACTATTTGCTTCTGCAGTTGGAGAAATCACTCAGGCTAAATTTTACCAAGGCTGGAACTTGGTTTACGGTTTTTATTCTCCAGAGCAGCTAATTACTAGTCCAGATTATGATTTAGTGAAAAGTGATATTAAAGCAGTTTATGCATTCATACCCACTACTCAGGAATATGTTAGAACTTATCCTCGCCCGGAAGTAGAAAAACTTTCAGTAATCGATGATGATAAATTGCTTAACACTGCATTTTGGGTTTACTCCGAAAAGCGGGCTGGCGGAATGTTAGAGGGGGAAAGAAATTTAGCCCAATATACTTTAGAGACAGAAGTAGTCCCACTCTCTGATCGGCAATTATATCGAGGCTGGAACTTTGTAGGAATCACTGATGAATTGATCGGTATCCCACTTAATAACCTTAAGGGCGATTGTACTTGGACGAAAGTTTATACTTACAGCAGGGACGGCAGTGAAATGAAATGGTTGGATTTGTTAAACAATCCTAATTTTATGGATCAAGAAGAGCTTCCTACTGCAGTTAAAAACGGCGGGTTGTTAATTAAAGTAGTGGAGAATTGTAATATGAGAGAATCTACATTTGCAGTTCCACCAACATTGCCGGGTGAATAAAGATTCAGGAATAAAAGTCCAACGCCCTCTTTAAATAATAATAATAATAATACTAATAATAATAATAATGGTTAATACTGTCACCCCGTGGGAAGTGAAAGGAAAAGTTGATTATGATAAGTTAATAACAGAGTTTGGACTTCAGCCGTTACAACATTTACCAAATATTTTTCAAAAGAATATTCTTTTTCGGCGAGGATTAATCTTTGCTCATCGTGATTTTAAACAGATTATTGACGCTATTGAACAGAAAAAGCCATTTGCGATGATGACGGGGTTAATGCCGTCTGGCAAGTTTCATTTTGGCCACAAGATGGTAGCAGACCAGATCATTTTCTATCAAAATCTAGGAGCAAAAATTTATCTTGCTGTGGCAGATGTAGAAGCTTATAATACTCGAAATCCAGATTTAAAAGAATTACGTGAAACGGCTATTGCAGAATATCTTACCAATTATGCTGCCTTAGGCTTAGACTTAAAGAGATGTGATTTCTATTTTCAATCACAACGCTCCAATGATGGAAAGAAATCTAATGCTTATTATAGCTTAGCACAGTTTCTAGCTCGGCATGCTACGTTTAACGAATTCAAGGCAATTTACGGAGATATTACCCCTGGAAAGA
>JACOZM010000144.1 GCA_016181345.1 Candidatus Woesearchaeota archaeon | reverse complement strand
TAAAGATTTAAAGAGAGATGAGAAAAGATCCTTTCATCAATTGATTTCGTTCTTTATCCCGGCCAAGCGTTTTTATGATGCAGTGCACAAAGCTAAAGAAGCAGGACGAGCAGGAAATAAATCTGTTGAAAAAGAGCAGATATCCGTGGCGCATAATTCTTTACGCTGGCTCTTAAAAAATAGTTATCGATTTTCTCGAAATATTCATTCTGTTGAGGAAGATTTAGAAAAGATATCGAGGTTAGGACTGCCACCTGAATTGATAAGCCAGCTTAGAAAACTGCATGATCGGCTGAAGATGGAGCAAGAATGGCTATCCACTCAATTTTCTCAATTCGGCAGTTCGATCATGGATAAAGAGTTTAAAGATATTGAAACGGAAGAAGCTCTTTTGCGGGAATTTGATAAAAAGCACAAGCCTAATGCTCAAAATATTCGGGTGCATTTAGATAGTCTTTTGGATCATCTTGATCAAGAAGCTAAAACATTTTTAGAATGGCTTCGAGGAACTGAAGTTATGGAGAAATACGTTGAAAAAGTTGCTCAGAGATTAGAAGAACTATCTTCTTAGGCTCTGATTTTTCTTTTGATCCTATTATTCTATCGTTGTTTTTTTCTTTTCTTCCTCCATTTTTTCTTAGGCTTATGAAACAATAAGTTATTTAAATGAACCAAGATTTGAAAGGAAAATGATCCTAGAGTTTGTGGATATCATCCTCCACGTAGATAAATACCTGCAAGCTATTGTTAGTGAATATTCTGCTTGGACGTATCTCTTTATTTTTTTTATCATATTTATCGAAACGGGAATTATTGTTGCTCCGTTCTTACCAGGAGATAGCTTGTTATTCGCTGCTGGTGCGTTAGCGGCAACTGGATCATTTAATCTCAGTCTTCTGTTTTTCATCATTTTTATTGCTGCAGTCTTAGGAGATACGGTTAATTATCATATCGGAAAGTACATCGGCCCGAAAATCTTTAAAAAAGAGTCTTCTTTTTTTTTCCATAAAGAGTATTTACAGCGTACTGAAACTTTTTATGAACAAAAGGGAAAGAAGACGATTATCCTAGCTCGGTTTATTCCTATCATCAGAACATTTGCTCCTTTTGTAGCTGGTATCGGCAAAATGTCTTATGGGATCTTTCTGCTCTATAACGTTCTTGGGGCAATGCTATGGTGCAGTCTGTTTATCTTCGGTGGCTTTTTGTTTGGAACTATTCCCTGGGTGAAAGAACATTTTGGCTTATTAGTCATAGCCATCATTCTCTTTTCCTTCCTTCCATTAGTTAAAGAGATCATCGTCCATCTTTTATCTAAACACAATGACGGACATCAATTGAAATAAATTTTACCTTCGTGAGCTCATTTTTTCTCTCTTTTGTTTCACTATTTTCTTTCCTTTCTCTACTCTCTTTCTTTTCTTCTTTACTCACTTCATATTGCCTATCTCTACACTTTTTGCTTTTATCTTTCTCTATTCTTATGCTCTTATTCACCAATAGTTTTATATAATTTTAAGTTCTGTTTCTCTCTAATGCACTTTAAAAAAGAGAAGGTCTTGGTGTTTGTAGTTTTAGCTCTAGCTTTATCACTCACTTCTTGCAGTACGGGTAAGGGAATCTTTCCAAACGGTGTTTCAGATAATTTAGAAAGTGCATGGAATGGATTAAAAGAAGTAGCGTCTAATGTTTGTGATTTAGATGAAGAGGATTTAGCGGCTATCACTCGCTTTTTAGTCGCTGGAGGCTTAGGAAGTAAAGCTGGCTTAGTTATTTCTGCTTTTCTGGCCATTGTAACTTTTTTATTTATCCCGCCATCAATCTTATCTTTTATCGGCGCAGCGTATACGGGAATTGTCGTTTGGGTCTTAGTTTTTGCTCCTTTAGTAGGAGGGATTTATTTATGGTTGCGAGTACGAGAAGCAATGGGGCATTTTCATTGGGTGATGTTAGCGTTGATCTGTGTAGGCTTAGCAGTTATTTATGGATATGGGATGTTTAATTTTTCCTATTTAATAGGGGGATGTTAATCAAGGGACAGAGGATGGTGATTAAGAAACAGAGGATGTTGATTAAATAATGGTATTAAATGGTATTCGAGGTAATAGTTATGGAAAATACGATGAAGAAATTTAAGAGAAGTGAGGAATGGAGGCGAGGATTGAATGATTCCGGGATTTGATATTGCTGCAACAGTTAATCTAGCAGTTCGATTTGCTTTTTTTGTTGCCGGAGGTGCAGGTGCTTTAGCGATAGCTAAATCTGTCCATGATTTTCGCCATGGAGGTAGTGGGGATTATGGGGCTAATACTGGGGGCGATTATGGCGAAGGTGCTCGTGATTCAGGTAGAAGCTGGTTTGGAGGAAAAGAGGAAGGGGAAAAAGTAGGGAAAGAAGCAGAAGTTCAAGCTAGAGAGAAACAGTTATTTCAAGATGTTGTCACTCAAGAAATTCAAGAGAAAGAACTAGGTAAGGTTATGAAAGGGTTGCAAGAAGATATGAAGATGATCATCACTCAAACAGAATCGGCTCGGCAGGATGGATTTAAGACAAAAGAGCAGCATCAAGCATACCTTGCTTTATGGAAGAATTTTTATGGGTTGATCCTAAGTGCGGAAAATTATCTTCGTGTTATATCAGCAAAAGATTTACAGTTATGGAAGGAATTTCAAGGCTTTGTGCAAGATATCAATGCAAGATCGAAAAGAGAAGCTGGTGGGTTAAGAAGAGATTTAAAAAAAATGGATAAGGACATGAAGAAAATTCTTGTCCTCTTTGAGAAGCTTAAAACAGGAATTCTTGCAGTTCATAGTACTTTCACTAATGCTCCTGGGTTGAAGCTTATCATGATGAATATTTCTGCATTAGGGACGGCAGGAAGATTTCCTGTTAGTCCGAAGGATAAAATTCCTCCTAAAGGAGTTATTTTGGAAAGTATCTTAGAATCCTTAGAAAAAGACTGGCTCAAAAGGATGGTTGATAAGCATCGTGCTTCATTACATACGGGAGTTGAAGCCTATGAAGAGATGATACAACAAACGGAGGACTTTGCCAGAGAACTGCAACGTGTAAAGGCAGAATTAGAATTAACGATAGAGAAAAAAGAGATGGAATCTCCGGAAGCTAAAGCAAGAGAAGGCGCAACACCAGCCTTAGTGAAATTGAAACCTTTGTTTTCGTAATGCTTAAAAGTATGGTCAAGAAGAGCTCCCATTAAAAATCTGGTTTCAGGCTTAGCTTTCCCTACAAAATGATGGAAAAAGGCATGCACGGTCTCTATAACATAAAGTTCCGTTTTATCATTCCTTAAAGAAAAGGGTGAGAAGTGTGTCTGCATAAATAATCCGTTATTGCTTTTGGCAAGCTCGCCTTTAGCTCTAAATACTTCTTTTCCACTGATGTGCGACTTAAGAGAATAATCCGTCCCTAAAAAATAAGCTCCTAATTC
>JACOZM010000133.1 GCA_016181345.1 Candidatus Woesearchaeota archaeon | reverse complement strand
CTTTTTATTTCAAACCTATTGCAAT
Source organism: Candidatus Woesearchaeota archaeon (assembly GCA_016181345.1). Taxonomy (GTDB): domain Archaea; phylum Nanobdellota; class Nanobdellia; order Woesearchaeales; family GW2011-AR9; genus JACOZM01. The sequence goes on along the minus strand of JACOZM010000133.1, from coordinate 9,229 downwards.
TATGCAATAAGCGAGGGTAGCTATCACCAATCGTTTGCTAACAATTTGTTGACGGTTACAAAATATATCAGAACGATATTCCTTATATACTCTATCCGCACTTGTCTAGTGGGTAAGTGCAAGCTCACAAAAGGCTTAAAACATCAAAAGAATAAGGTATAAAGGCGTGATAACACTAGACAATCTTCCATGAACAAATGGGGAGTGAGGGGGTAAAAAAACAGCTATTAAAATGATAAAAAAGTTACAAGGATTGCCCCATAGATCTACCATCTGGTTTCCTATAAAGAGCCCGAACATCTTCAAGAACAGTAAGCAGACGATCAAAATATCCTCGTCTGGCCATAGCTTGAGCAATCTTAGTTATCGACGCATAGCCAGTTTTCTTATCATCAATGGTTAAGATTATAGTTTCTTCTAAATCATCAGCTTCATCCACTTCAGCCGGGGTATAAATCCGGCCATAACGATCAAGATGAACCTCCTTCCCAAGAGGTGTTTTCTTTGAAGGTCCATTTGGAAATGAGAAGATAGTACCATACCTTTGAAATCCTACTGCCAGCGAATGTCCAAGAACATATTGCAGAAGATAACGATCCAAAAGATGAGCACGATGAGTTCCCCTATTCCAGCTCATAAAACTTCTCCGTCCGGAAGAATAGCCGGCAATATCAACTAAAGAATCTTTGAGTTCATGATAGGAGTCTACTGCTAAAGAGAGATCGCATTTTCCTCTAGTTTGGATCTCTTTTTTTAAAAGATGATATGCTTTAGTTGTCTGATCTTCTAAAGCATCAATATGATCATTTCTTAGTTTTAATCTTGCCATCTTAGTCTTGCAATATAATATTACCAATATAATCCTATCACTCAATTTATTGATCTCAATTTATTGATCTCTACTCATAAAGTAACGATGAAATCGTCGTAATAATTGCGGTCCGGAAAAGATGAATGGAGTAAATAGTTGTAACTCAGAAGCGCCTTCAGAAAACCTTTCTTTGAGTTTTTCCAATGAATTGATCCCTCCAGAAGCGATGATGATCCATTCCTTATTTCTTTTTTTCTGTTGAGCAAAGAGCCGTTGCACTCGTAATGAGTCTTGATAAACTGCATTTCCTGACGCTCCACCTACTTGCTGTCCATTGTTTTGTGGAGAAATAGGGATAAATTCTCTCCGATGATGTGTTGTTGTATTCGTCGTAACAAAACCAGCAATCTTATATTGATGTGCAATAGTAGTTATATCCAGAACATCTTTTTCTGTCGAATCGGGAGATACCTTCAACAATATTTTCTGCTCTTCAAAAACCTGTTCTTCAACAACAGAGAGCATCTCGCCTAATTGCTTTAAATTCTCCTTCCTGGCATCAACCTTTCCCGATACTGCATGAGTATTTGGACAGGATATATTCAATTCAAACCGATCAACTCCAGGAATATGGCGTCTAGCTGAGATCGTTCCCTTCAAGTCATGAAGAACTTCTTCTCCTTGTTTTTGGGGCGTAGACATAAGATTGATAGTTATTGGAACAGAAGAACATCTTAAACAACGTTGTTGAGCTATTAGCTTTTCAGCAATTTTTTTCGCTCCTATTCCCGGAAGCCCCATCCAATTAACCATCGATTCTGTTAAAGGATAACGCCGGATATTTGGTTGAGGATTTCCTATCCAAGGGTCATAAGTTACTGTTCCAACGACAGCACGGGTGAATCCTAAATCCTTCATCACTTCTAAAGGAAACTCACCATTTTTATTGAATCCTGCAGCATTCGATATTCCTAATGAAGAACAATTGTTACTATGGTTCAAGAGATGTGAGGATAATCTTGTCTGATGGATAAACTTGCAAAATAGTAGAAAATCATCATGAGCTTTCTGAGGATGCAGGGCAGTTTTTTTAAAAACACTTGGTCGAATTAAATGATAATATTCATCAAATAGTTCACGAAGGATATCCATTCTTGAGCGAGGATAAACGAACTTAATAACTTTTTATATAGTAGAATAAATGGTTTAACCGATATATGATGAGAACAAAATGCCTAACTGAATCAATAGCTCAAATGAATCAATAAATCCACTGAACCAATAGTTAAAATAGTATGTATTTAGTTCAGTTGAGAATGGTGGCAAGGTCAAGATGTCAAATCCATAAAGAGCATTGTAAAATAAGCCTAGTTGCCTGATTTTTTGCTTAAATCAATTCTTTTTCAATAACTTTTCACTAAACATCAGGCTGAGTGACATGCAAACAAGCAAACTCATCTGCTTCGTTTGCTTGCAGGTCACAACGACCTACCACTATTTTTCGTATAGAACTAAATACATACTAAAAATGAATAATAACTTAAACTCGATCAAAACACCATATAAAGGATAAAAGCTAAAAGCGATCCCATTAGGATTTTCTCGCTCCAGCTTCCAGTTCTTATTGGCCCTTGAATCCTTCCTTCAACAAAAGGATAAAAAAGATTTATTCCCATTGGTGTTAGACCATCGCCAATAATATGAGCTAAAAATCCTAAGACTACAGCCAGGCCATAATAATATCCAAAAAAATAATTAAGAATAAGATAAAGAAGAGCAATAAATAGTAACGAGTGAAAAAAACCTCGATGTTTAGATAATAATCCTATTATTTTTCCAAAAATTCCACTCCAGCGGCTTATTCTGCTTTTTGGCTCATCGATATCGGGAAGGATTGAACCAAATAAGATAAAAACAAGGAAAATAGGTGTGGATATTTCTGGTGCAAATTGTCTCACGACTAAAAAAAAAGCGACCCCAAACAATAAGTGAGTATAAAATAACATCCAATGAAGAAAGAACTAGTCCTATTTAACTTTTTTCTAATCGTTTGATCTCTTCTTCAGGATTTGCTTTTTCAACAAGATTAACATTAAATTCTAATCGATCAAACATCTCATTTCTTCTTGTACTTCCGATCACTTTAAACTGTTCTCCTAATAGATCGGTCTTGACACTTTCAAAAAGAGAGGGGTTGTCCTTAAAGACAACCATCTCTTGCTCTTCTTTCCCCAGTAAATGATGAATCTGATTCTTCCAGAAAACTCCCCTAATCGTTCCGCTTCCGTCGTCTAGGATGAGATTAAGGACGTACGATAATCCAGCAGTAACCTCTCCATGCTCAGTGCATTGAAACCCTTGCCCCATCTCTAATACTTTTTTATTGCATCGCGGACAAACCGGCCAAAATCTCGGATCAAAAACCTGGACAACTGTGCCTAAGACTTCAGCTCCTTGGCCGTCAGCTAGTTCTTTGATCTTCTTCCGTTCATGACTTGGGCCTTGCCTCACGCTGTCAATCTTTTGTCCTTGCGGATTGATGATAAGCTCTCCACGATCGCCAAGATGAACTTCTTTGGCATTATTATTTTCTTTAACATATCCATGCTTGATCTCTAAAATATCCCCTTCATTGACCTTTGATAATAGGTCTACTTGATCATTCCAAAAAACAACTCGTACCGTTTCTGTTTCATCTCCTAAAAGCAGCGAGCATACTTTTCCTACTCGATCTTGCTTAGCAAACTCACGAACATCAAATTTTTTAACTACTTTTCCTAAGGTAGAAACATCCTTCATACCAGAATATATCTCTTTGATCTTCAGCTTATCGCCTTGCTTAACTAGTTCTACGCCTAATTCATTGGCAATAATATGGGCTGCTCCTTCTTCACTGATTAATCCAGAAAGATCATTAATTTTTGCTTTGATCTTCTTCTCTAGATCTTCCGCAGAAATTTTTCCACTTTTAAGAATCATTCCTTTAATTTCAGGCAACGGGATTTTGAACATAGAAAGTGAGTATGAAAATCATTTATAATGATTTGTATACTAAAAAAGATAGTAATCCGGCTACTCTCTGCTAAACAGGTTACTCTCTACTCAATTGAATCCCATCGAGCGATAGCAGACTCTTTCCCCTTCTTCCAAGACGTGATCGTATACTTCAAGGGAGTAAGGGCAGGTTTTTCCAGAACATAGATCAGTAAGTCATTGCATAAATATAGCGTATCATACGCTCTTTTCTCAGGAACATCACACGCTTCTTGATTCTCTACAGGATTAGCAAGGTCAACGCTCTGCCAATTTTTCTCATAAAAAAAAACATCCTGTTGAGATTTTTTCCTCTCGCCTGGTGTTGGATTAAGATAATCAGTAAAATAGACGCTATATTTTTCCGCTCCTAAGAGCTGAGGAAACTCAATGGTAAGCTCATTCCCTACACTAGTTGCTTTAAATTCAGTAACTTCTCCTGGAGAAGACGGAGTAAAATCTAAAGCAAAATGATACGTGACTACTTCGTTTTTCATCCCGTTTTGAACAACATAAATATTTGGAGAAACGACGCAAAAAGCGACTTTTCGGTTTGTTTCAGTATATTCGCTGGTAGAATCACAAATATTATATTTCCAATAATCTTCTTTGTTCAAGTCTAAACATTCTTTTAAGTCTGAGGCATCTCTGCACGCAGAGAGAAGGGATTGAGCTTGTTCAATCAACAATGTATACTCATCAAAGGAATAACCTAAATCAACCATAAAAGTATTCTGATGGTAATAGATGCCATGTTTTGATTTGAAAGGTAAAACATTGCTTTGTCCGACAAAGAAAGTAAAGAGAAAAGAAACATCGATGAACGGCATATTTCTACGAGAAAGCTTCTCCTGGGCTTTTCCCACAATATTAGTATTTATCGGCGGAAAACATTCCTGCTCTTCTTTATTCCAAACATTTTTCCCGAAGATTTGGCCGCATTCAGATTCTTTTGAAAACCCGCCGTTATTTGATAATTCCCAAACTATTTCAGCCCCAACATTCTTGGCGATAATATTATTTTTTAAGAGAGTTTGCTTGGCCGGAAGATAACTGTCTTGCAGAAAATCAGTTTCCCACTGTCCTTTGACTTGCCCGGAAATTTGGTTAGACGTCATAGAGATAAAAATAATAAATGCGATAATAAACACTGGCACTCCCCATCCAAAAATACTGGCTTTTTTATTCATATTCTTTCCTATATCCTGTTTTCATATCCCCTAATTCTACAATCATTAATGATGTTTAATTTTTCCCTATACTCTCTACGTTCTACGATCATCTATCATCTTATTCCTTATTATTCCTGTTTTTCAACTTCAATCTCAAGGCAATATGACCTAACGCCAATTCTACATCTGTTATCATCTCCCCACTGGCAGCAATCGCCTTGAGCAGGATATAAGTTTACTGCATCACCATTGCAATCTTCCTGAAAAGAATAATCTCCACAGCTAGAAATGACTTTTCCGCCAAGTATTTTACTATTTTTGACTAGAGCATCAATATCCTTTCCTTCAAGATTAGTATCAAGTGATTCCGCAAAAAGATTATTTAAGGCTGAATCCTTAAGGTGAAATTCTTCAATATTTTTGATTGGTTGTTTATTGCTCACTTCGTTGTTCCAAGCTAATGCTAAACCAACGATAACAAAAAAAACAACACTGAAAATAAGGATAAGCATCCCATCCCACATATCTGTAGCGAACTGCCCTTTTTTGTTTACTTTTTTGTTGATATCCAATAAAATGTTCAATTTATTAAATGGATTATTCATCAGTAGATTCCTCCTGAACGTAAATGATTAAACGGTCTTTAGATAATATATTTCCTTTATAGGTTAAAACTTCTTGAAATAAGGTAAAATCGTCATGATTGTAATACTTATCAGTAACTACTTCACTCCCTTCCCTCTCTAAGACGAGACGAAAATTAAACGTTTTTACCCCGCCAATCGATTCCGTCATATAACACTGACTCATCTGCTCATCATTAAATTTATTCATATCAATAACTCCGGGAAGTGTTTTTCCTAAAGTATGCAAAGCAAAGCATTCTGGCAGGTTCACAAATCGCAAAGAGATAAGTTCGGCTTTCAGTTCTTTTGGAGTATACGCCTTAGAACTAGCATAAGCATTAATCCCAAATCCTAAACCGAAGAATAAGATACTAAATACGACTAGAACAAATATCCAGATAAGTACTTTTCCTCCTTGTCCCTTACGATTAAACATCTTTTAGTTTCCCTAGATAATCTATAATAGCTCCTTTTATCCTTCTTTAGCTTATTGCTTTATCTCATACTTTATCTTAACTTTATCTTGACTTTATCTTGGCTTTCCTTATGCTTCATCTCTAGCTGATTACTTCTTCTCTATCTATTTTTTCATAATCTTCTGTAAATCTTGACTCGCAATTCTCCTCTTCTCGTACACGACATCCAAAATACTCCCAAGGGAAAGCAGGCCCAGGATCTACTTTCCTTTTCTGCTCTTGACCTAGAACAATATCTTCAGTATAAATATGCCCGGTAAATCCCCCTACTACTCCTGAACTCCCAAAATAAGAAGGAAGAGAATATTTCTCTTTTAATCCGATAGCTAATGTTATTAGCGATTCCATCTGTTTGATAGTAAACGATTGATATTCTAACGATATGTCATACCCGGGCTTATTCGGATAAATTCCAGAAATCCCTTTCACTCCTCTGCAAAATTGGAATTTATTATAATTCCCTGATCCATCTCCTCCATTAAACTCCTCATCACATCCCGGACCAAGATTAACTAATTCGATCCCTATGCTTCGCTGATTATTATTGACTGCATGATACGCAATGTCATTTTCGTCTATTACGGAAGTTATCTCTCCTTCACGATCAATGATATAATGCGCACTCACTTGCGCTTCTCTATTCACCCAATCTTCAGCAACAGTTTTCCCGCTGCCTACTCCATAAGTATAATGAAGAACAACTTTATTGATATCTCTACTTTTTGAAGAGTAGGCATAATCTAGTCCTAGATTTTTTAATTGCGATTCTGTGCAGAACCATCGTCGCATATCATTTCCTTCTTGAACATAATCTGGAAGAGTTCGCTCAAGTAAGTAATTGCAGTCAGGGACATCTTCCCTGATGATGATCTCGTCTTCTCCCCATTCACTTTCTTTTATTTTTCCATCTTCATCTTTACCTTCTAATTTCTTCATTTCTTCGAGGCACTCTTTAAGAATAATAGTTTTCTTTGTCTTTACTAAACATACATTAGCTTTTTTTTCCACTCTTTCGCTGATGTTATATCCTTGAGGAAGAAAAAAATGTTTCCAATTCTTAGCCGTATCTCCTTCCTTAAAAAGAGTTATCTGGCTATTATCAGCAACAACAATGATAAACGCAGAAAGGTCGTGAGGATATTTAACGATCGCATCTCCCGGCAAGGCAGCCAGTGTGTCAATCATCATCCGTAGATCCTCATGAACTACTTCACGTAAAACTGCATCTTTTTCTACTAAACCGAACACGTTATGCATAACAACATATGAAATTAAGGCTAGGACAAGTAATTCTGCCATGAAATACACTGACAGCTCAACTCCTTTTTTATTCATCATTATCCATCAGAACCTCATTCTCCTTTTTCTTTCTCAACTTCTGTTCTTTCTGAACTATTTTTTCCTTCTGGATTCCCCTTCTGAGTTTACTGAATTTACTGAACTCATTTTTCTATCTGAACTTCTTTTCTGGCTTCTTCCTGAGCGATTACTCTCGGCTCAATCTTGACACTATCCCCTTCATGAGATAACGTAACAACTAAATTTTGTGGAGCAGTATAATAGATATCATATAACACAAAAGCGGAAATAAAAGATTCTTCAACTTCTTTCATCAAATGCCGTTCGATCACAAAACCATCAGTGCACACATAGGGAAGAGCTTGATTAGGAATTCCAATAGAACAAACATCTAAACTGAGTTTAGGAATATCTGAGCATTTAACATTGGTCAAATCAATAAACGCTGCCGTCTTCAAATCTGCCCACAATGGCCCTAAGAGAATAGTGAAGTCAACATCGGTTTTTGTCTCAATAGTTTTCTCTTTAACAAAACATAAACAAGCTTCATCCGTGCAGGAAGATGGTTTTCTGATGGTTGTTAAATATTTGTTTGTCGTCCCGCCTTCCCAATTAGAATCGACAAAAACGGTCATCTTATCTTTATTCGGCTCGAAATAAACAACAGCCTGCCCATCTTCTAAAAATAATTCAGATTTTTCTCGCGCATCAAAGTTCTTTCCGGTAGAAAACTCTTTGATGTCTTCAACAAAAGCTGTAAACGTCCTTTCAGGAAGCGTTCCTGAATCTCCAACAAAAATACTCGTCACTCTTCCTACGCAGGATAAGAAAATAACCACGCTGGCGATGACTAAACAGATCTCAATAATATTCCTCACGACAAATACTTGTGCTTTTCGATTCAATAGTCAATCACCAACATTTGCTTAATAGCTAAATCTCACGCACTAATCTTCTGGTTTCCATAATTGTTTATTACATACAAATCGCTTATTATTAGCATATAATACTCCTGCTTGGCCGGAACTACACTGATGCCACCATCCATCTTTACATATCAATGAGCCGTCAGTCTTGGCATTCCAAAACAATTCTTCATTAAAAGCTTCTTTAGAATTGTCAGTACTACCAACACTATATTCCAACGAAGGAATAAGTTTTTTTGATACTATATGAGGTATTACTACCCCTTGTTCTAATTGTCCAGCTCCACCATCATCATCTGCTACATCATACTCAACAGCAAAAGCCCAGCAATTTCCCGCATTAGGTACATCACTAGGAAAACTTCCATCTATTACTCCCCTACTCTGCGTAAATTGAGCAACACAAGCATTAAAATCATCCCCTGCGCAATACTCATCAATAGCCGTTCCATCTGAACCATCACCAACAACTAACATAATTTGAAATTTTTGAAATTGTGAATCATAAGTATCACCTAAATCCTGCCCTTCAATTCTTACAACCATCTTCAATTCATTGTTTTGTTTTGGTTCTGCTAATACTCCGTCGGCATCAGCTTTAATTCTTAACAGACATTCTCTGGCATTATTAGTCCCGCCGCTGTCACAAGAATCCCCATCCATACCGACTAAAACAGTAAAAGATAAGGCTTCTTCTCCCCTTACTTCAAGCTGAGATATGGACTGTAAATATTTTTCTCGACAGTTGCTTCCGAATTGATCACAAACCTCTGCCTTAACCTTAAATTCATTTACTATATCTCCCGAACCTATGTTAAGAACACGCAGGTCTATCGGAATTTCCAGAACAGGATAAGATGTTCCATAACTGTCTATCTGCGCTGGA
>JACOZM010000132.1 GCA_016181345.1 Candidatus Woesearchaeota archaeon | reverse complement strand
TACTGATGTTCTTTCTTTTCCTCCTTTGAGGCAGTCAGAGAATTCTTGTAAGTTAAGGTTTGTTTTATCTGCAAAATTGTTTAAAGAATCTTCGTCAAGATTGTTTGTATTTTCAAACAAGAGGTTATGGTACTCCCAGAATTTTCCTTGATTAGAAGCACATTCTGCAGCCTCTGATGCTTTTTGTGCATTTTTATGGATTTCTGCTAATGGAAAATGCTTGAATATTAATTTTACTTTTCCTGTTTGGATATATTCTTTTTCGATGAGAGGAAGAGTTTGTTGATGAAACTGTTTACAGAAAGGGCATTCATAATCGCCATATTCAATGATTGTAACTGGAGCGTTGAGATCTCCTTTAAAGTGATCATTAAGAGAGTTTGGAGGAAGTGTAGTGACTGGCTCTGTAGTTGTAGGAGCTTCTTCCGTAGGACTAGTTGTTGTTTCTTCGGAAGGTGTTTCCGGATTAGGAATCTGATCAGGTGCTGAAGTTTGCTCTTCTTGGCTTGGAGTTGTTTCTAGAGTATCATCAGTACTATCAGAAGCTTCAGTGATGCTAAAATTATTTGATGTTGAAGTCTCGCTTCCCACTCCTGTGTTATATCCAATAAGATAAATTTGAAGATCTTTTTTCCCATTCAGCCTTTCGGGGATTTTCCAGGTAAATGATCCTGTTGTATCTGAAGGGTTTACTGCAAGATTATAACTAATCCAATCTAAACAAGAAGGGCAGGTTTTGTATCCAATCGTAACCTTGTCTATTTTTTGCTGCAGCCAAGTAATCTCTAGTGAATCTCCTACGTCATATTTTTGATTTGCTTCTGTTGGAGTAATGATCTGGATACAATATCCATTATCGTTATTATCACTGCAGGTAGAATCTGCGAGAGCAGGAAAAGCGTAAAAAATACACAAAAGGATAAGAATTAATGATGGGGTTATTTTTCTCATTGTTATCTTTATTTTTAAGAAAGAATCATTCTATAAAAAAGTATCGTTTGGGAGTACGTATTTAGTTCTATAACGAAAATAGTGGCGGGTCATAAAATCCAGCGAGGCTTTCTCTAAGAGCAATATGAAAGCTATCTGTTTAAGCTTAAAGCCTCGCAACTAGACTTATCTTACGAAGCTCCTAATGGATTTTACCTCTTGACCTTGCCACTATTTTCGACCGAACCAAATACATACGTTTGGGAATAAAAATAAAAGAAAGAAATCGCTATTTTTTCTCTATCTATATCTTACAAATGGGCAGAGCCATAATGAGATATTGATCAACACTAATAGTACTAATGCATTTAACCAGATGCTACTTTGGACGTTCATCAAAGTTAAAAAATAACCTGTAGCCAAATAAGCAGTCACTTCAGAAAGGATTAACCCCGTACTATCTTTTGGCGTCCAACTCCTTGAGGAGCAGGATGTGGTTGTACTTTTAGATTCTAGTTTATTTTTTCTGACCATTTTTCTACCTCTTTTTTCTTCATTAATCTTGGGAAGTTTTTATCTCTTTTGGTTATCTATCTTATTATCTCTTCCTGTTATATCTTCCGATAAGTTCTGTTTTCTCTATGATATGTCCTTGCATGGCTTTTTCTACTTCAAGTTTAGTAGATCCTTCGGGAAGGCTTAGTTGAGTATCTAGGGCATATAACTTGAAGTAATACCGATGTTCGGCATCAGGAGGGCAAGGGCCGTGGTAGTTTAGATTTCCTCCTGTTCCTTTCCCATGAACTCCTTGTGGCTCTTTTCCTTCAGGAATAATAGTTGTTGATGGCGGAATATTAAATACAATCCAATGATCCCAGACTTTTCCTGCTGGTTTAACGGCATCGGGATCATCCATGATCAAAACTAAACTTTTTGCTTCTTTTGGAATTCCATATATTTTTAATGGCGGATTAATGTTTTTCCCATCACACGTATAGGTGCTAGGAATTAGTGTGTTGTTTTGAAATGCCGGACTGGTTAGCTGCATGTTGTTCACCTCATCTATATTTTTTTCTATTGTGTCTGTATTTAATTCTTCGCTGGTTTGTTCTTCAAAGATTATTTCTTCTTTGGAGATATCTTCTGGACTGCAGCTTAGTAAGAAGAATGTGCAAACTATTACTACTCCTATCTCCCTTTTTCTAAGCATAAAACTAACTAAAGAAGTTTGATTATAAAAAAGTAACTGTCAACAAAATAAGCACCTTCTCTAACAAAGGGCTTCTGATTCAGAACTTTTATTAAATGCCAAAGCAAGAAAAATAGAAGAAGTATTAGGAAAAATGTCGAGCAATGAAAATCTACTACGTGTTGATAACAAAAAAATAAGATGGGCAAGCCAATTCCATGGGATAAGAATATCCAACAACGCGTTGAAGAGCGTTTACTAAATGGAGATAGGATCAAAGATATTGCTCAGGAAGAGGGGCTGACATTAAAGCAGCTGTCTTCGGAATTTTTTCGTCGTCTCGGACAATATCCACGTGCTTGGGCGATGGAGAGAAACCCCGATTTACTAAAGCGCCACAAGTTGTCGTCTTCTAGGGCACTTGATGTTAATGAACATTACTTCGACAACTTCCTGGAAAATCCTACCGAGCATGTAGCTTATGTAACTGGATTGCTGTATGGGCGGCCGGTCATTTCTCAGAAGGGTGATTTTAGCTTTTGTTCAAAAAATGAGACCTTAGTGGATATCGTAAGGACGGAGTTGGAGGCCCGGCATAAGCCAGTAGTTACTGGGAATACCGGAGCGTATGAGCTCCATTTTTATAGTGTGATTCACCTCTACCAAACTCTTCATACATTAGGTTTTTCTAGGCCAGCACGGGAAAGGCAATTTCTTGATCTCCCTGATTCCATGATGAGCCATTTTATCCGGGGTATCGTCGATGGTAATGCAGGAGTTCAACAAACGCGAGATACCGATGTCCGGATTGGTTTTTTTAGGTTTGGGCTCCCTTTTCTTGCAGCCATGCATAGCTATCTGAAAGAGCAGGCGGGAGTAAGGGGGCAAGGCCCATCAGGACAAAGATTTTCCTATCGTGGCGCCAATGCCAATCGTGTGCGGGATTTTATCTATCAAGATGCTGCTTATCTAGAAGACACAGGCTTGTTTTTGCCAGAAACAAAAAGGATATTGGAAGATGGGAAAGAACCGGCAACAGCAGCAGCTCCTCCAGAAGATTTTGGTCCGATCGAAAGAATGCTTCTGTCTGGTGCTCGAGTGCAGGAAGTAGCTGCTTCGTATGGCTATCATGTAGATACCTTCCGACGAATATTTAACAGGCAGTATGGTGTCTCTCCAACGAATTGGGTAAAAGAAAACAAATCATCCTAATGCCAAATCCAGGATAATGAAGATATTCCCTCATTTTTTATCTCATCTAAAAAAAGTAGAAAAACTACTGAAGCCTGTTTCCATAACTAATTGCTGTGACTTTCGCCGGAAAAGTTCTTTTAACTGGAATAGGGACTTGATATTACTACTTTCTTTCAACGCCGTTATCATAACTTCATTAAGGTAACGAAAAAGCCATTCCAAGCTTCGATGGTCCCTATAGTATTTTTCGTGCAGACTAAGCTGATATAATTCCGTACTGCAATTTTCTATGCGCTTTTTTGCATCAACGTTTCTGAGTAATATCTCTGCCTGCGCGGCATATTTCTGATGTTGCCGCAATAGCGCAATCTCTTGACTGATCTGCTCTATATTCGCGAAATATTGTCCTAAAAGAATGCCTATGCTTTTCGTATCAAAACCCATCTGACCCAACCTCAGTTCGTGGTCACCATCTATTGTAAAAGCCTCAAGAATATCATCTATCTTTTTCTCATCATCTAAAATCTTCTGGAGCCTATCCTCAATTTTTTGAAGCAAGGGCAGAACTGTTGAAGCAATTGTTGTAACGATAGCTGGTCGTGATGCTAATTTAGGGTGGACTCGCTGTTCAGCTGCGCAGGCAGCCAGTAATTTTCCTGCAAGGAGTATCCCTACCAATAATTGACGAGTTTTGTATCTCATAATTAAACACTACAAAGAACTAATCTATAAAAACTTTATCCTAAAGCTAAATCCATTCTAGCAACTTCGGATGATTGGACTTCTGGTATTTTAGCCATCTCCTCAGCAATCTTATCAAATTCAGTGCCTTCAACTTGATACATGGCTAGAATTAAAACAGCAATTAATCCAAAAGCGATGGGGTCTTCCTTTACCTGCATTTCGCCGATAGAGCCATGACTTTTGGCAATAGCTAACGCTTTTTCTTTGATCGGGCCTAAATCAACGTCGGGAGATTCGGGCATTAATTTGAATGTAATGATTGCTTTCGCCATAACCTTTAGAAAAGGTTATTATCCAAAATGCAGACATTCACTCGTTTCACTTCGTTCAGTCTTGCAAAAAAGAGAATAAACCTTTTAGTCTCCATTAAATCTTAGTTCGGACCTTTAAATCCACAACTTGGGCATGCATACCTTGAAGCGTTGCTCCGGCAGTTGGTACATCGAACAATTTGATAATCACTGCACTGCGGGCAACTAAATGTAGCCTGACCTTTGTCATTAACTGTCCTTTTTTTACACGATGTGCATACTTTTCCTTCCATAGCTGGATTATTTTCAAACTTTATTTATAAATCTTTGTCTTAAGTTTAAGGCACTAGAAGATTTGACTCAGAAATTTTGAACAGTTTCTGTTGATGGTTGAGATTATAGTTAAGATATGCTGAGATATATTCAAGATGGTGGTTGGTATATAGTTAAGACTAAGGTTAAGATCAAGGTTAGTCATTTACTTTCCACGATAATCTTATTTTTTCCAATCTTAAATCCTATGGGAAGAAAATGTTCAGCAACGTAAACATTGGTAAGGCAATGTTCAGTAATTGTACTAGTTGTAATCATCGAGCCGGGCTGCAAGGCCAAAAATGGAATGATCTGATCAGCCAAATAAGGATCGACAGCAAATCCGGAGAGAATTTCTTTTTTTAACTCTTGTCCAGCTTCTTGTCCGATCGTTTCAGAATTTTTTCCTCGTTCTACTAAAGTGCTACTCCCTATAAAATGGTTTACATCTCCTTCTCGGCTGAAAACTCCCCAGAGGACGATTTCTCCCCCTGTGCTAGGAGTATTTGAATATTCCACTCGGATGGTTTTAGCAACGTCAAATTCTTTTAATGATCCTTCCGCTGCTTTTTTGATCCTTTCAGCAACTTCTTTATCCTGTAAATCAGCAGAAACATTTACTATTCCTCTAATCTGTTCCAATTTTCCCGGATGTTCTAATTCATATTTGCTAAGAGAGTTGCAGAATAAGGAAATGACAGCAGGATCTTCTGAGTTGACTTGAGGCCAGATCTCTACTTTAACTTTTCCTCCTCCTACTGGAAAGTATCCTCGTTTAATGATCTTGAGTTCAATCCTTTCCACGAATTTTTTAATATATGGAAGAAGAACATTCTGCAAATATTCTACCGGAGCCTGCCATTTTCCGCACGTTCCTCCAGTAATATTCAAGGTTACTTTTCCAGGAGCGAACATACAAGGTAGAATAAGAGCCTGCAATAAGAGAGAAATACTGCCTGCTGTTCCGATGTCAATATCATAAATTCCTGCTTTTATTTTTCCCGGCGAGAAGTGAAGTTCAGTTGATCCAAGATCGATCTTATTCGTTTGGGCCTGGCAGATTTGTTTTAAGGCGTTGATGGCCTGAAGATGCTGGGCTTTTAATCCGGGAGAAGGACGATTTGAGCGAATATTGGTAATTTTAAATTCCTGGCCTGTTAATGTGGAAAGAGCTAAAGCTGTTCTTACTAAAGCTCCACCGCCTTCACCGAATGAACCGTCTAGAATGATCATTTTTCTGTTCAAAGAAGCTGTTCTTTATATTAATTGTTTTCTTCTATTTGTAACTGATACATTTTATTCATCAATTATGGTATTAAGAAAGAGAAATATAGTTCTTAAAAAATAATATGGTGGATTTAGTTCTTATCGTTTCTTCCTTGAATCGAGGAGTATTTCTCCTAGATCAATCAAAACAACCGATGTTCCATTAGGAAGAGCTACCATTTTTCCAGAGTTTTGAAGACTTTCCCTTCCTAATAGTTGAGCTAATTCAGGTGGCAAGCCTGGTGGATGAGATCTTTCAGTCAATTGTTCGCTTCCTAACGATTCTATTCCAGCTGCGCCCAAGAATATGGACATCATTCTAGTGATTGGATCCATCATTGGAGGAGAACTTTGATGTTCAGCGGTATATTCTGCGCTAAAGCAGGCTAATCCATCAGATGCATATTGTTCTAAGGATAATGGTGGAAGTAAAGCGACCTTACGCGGATCTTGAAACTGGTTAATAAGATAGCTTCCTCTTTCTACTAGTATAGGTTTGACTAATGGTGAAGTATATGAATACAAAAGTTTTCCTTGTGATCCTCTCTGAACGGTATTTCCTTGAAGTGGAATTTCTACATGCGCTCCTACTCCTAAGCTATTGACGTTATTTCTTAATTCGTTTTGATACCAATTAAGGGGAATTCTTCCTCTATGGGAGTTCTTTAACGCTTCGATAAATGCAGTCGAAGAAATTGCTCCATGATTGATACTGATAAAATCTCCTTGCGTATAGGATTCTGCTAAAGCTGCAACTGCTCCTTGATCACGATCAGCAAGAGCTTCTCGAATATGAGGATGAGCTAGAAGAACAGAGTATTGCAATGGTGTTAGTTCAGCATAACTTTGCTGAGGCAATGAATCAAGATCCTTACCGTCTAGTTCCCGCACTTTTCGAAGAGCATAGTAAAGAGCTAATTCTGGCTGGGCGTCTCGCATAACTGCAGGCATGACTACTTCCGTCATACAATTTACTTCAGAGTTCTGAATATAGACTTGGTTCTTTAATTCTGTTTTTCTGGCACGGAATCCGGGCAGATCTAATTTTCCAAACATTATTAGAAAAAATAAGGAGGTATTTATAAATTTTTGCAGTGTAACTACTTTATAGTTAGTCGGTTTTTGAAATCGGGAAGTTTAGGAAAGATCATAAAAAAACAAAAATATTAATAAAACAAAGCTAATTTTGATAGTTTGTTGGGGATGTAGTATAACCTGGTAGAATCGGGGCCTCCAGAATAGGAAGATAAGCTTTTAGCAATGAAGGATATCTTTTTTGAAGCCAGCCTTAGATCCGCGTTCAAATCGCGGCATCCCCACTTTTTTTAATCATATTTTTTGGTTTCACCTGTCTAAATGACTTCTATTTTATGTTTAAGCTCTTAGAAACATTTAATAATTAAAATATCATCCTATCTAATATATAATAAATTTAATATATAATCAGTTATTAAAAAAAGAGGTCAGATGGATAAGCATACTATTGTTATTATAATCTTAGTCTTTCTTTTTCTAGGCTCAACTTCTTTCAGCATTTATGCGATGACATCAGGAGAAGAGACCTTTACTGTTGATACAACATCATTAGAGCAGGAACGGCTGCGCTTAGAGCAGGAAAAAGAACAATTAAAGGAAGAGAAAAAAACACTAGAGAAAAAATTAGCTTCGGCTGAAGAGCAGAAAGCAGTCTTAGAAGTGGAGAAAGATAGTCCTTTTGATCACGTCAATGATAAGCAAGTTAAAGTTTTTAAAAATAAAATAGAAATTGACCTTAAAGATGTGGAGTGGTGGACAATTGCTGATACGAATTCGATGGATCCGCTGATTGATGAAGGGTCTACAGCTTTAAGCATCAAGCCAGCATCGGAGGAAAGCATTCATTTAGGAGATGTAGCGTTTTATGACTCGCAGATCGCGGAAAGGGTGATCATTCACCGCGTGATTAAGATCAGCAGTGATGAGAAAGGATGGTTTTCTAAATTTAAAGGAGATAATTTAATTGAAGTTGATCCGGAAGATGTACGTTTTCCACAAGTCAAAGGAGTAATGATCGGGGTGATTTATTAAGTTTTTATGATCGGTGATGTTAAAATATACATATTAAAAAAAAGGTGAAAAGAATGGTTTTAGAAAAATTATTTCCAAAAAATTGGACTGAACATAAATTACGTTATACGTTGTTGATAGGTATTATCTACTCCTCGGTTTCTATCCTTATTTCCGTTTTATTGTTTGGTAAAAATTCGGGATTAATTTCCGTAGTATTAACTTCTCTGCTCATTTTTCCATTATTAGAGAGATTGTTGAAAAAAGAAGAATCGCAAGAAGAACGGGAGAGATCATTCTCTCTCTGGCATCTTTTCAGGGATAACAAGGAGGCAGTTGTTACGTATTTTATGCTCTTTGTCTCTATCTTTTTTACGTATGCATCGTATGTTTTCATCTTCCACCTTTTGGGAATAAATATCTTATCTAGTTTTCATGGCCAGCTCTTATTAGATTTCAGTAAAGGAGGAGCGACGTTCATGTTTCAAGATTTCTGGACAATCTTAGGAAATAACTGGTGGGTTTTATTGACGATTTTTATCGTTTCTTTGTTTGTTAAAGATGGAGGGATTTTTTTTGTGACATGGAATGCTTCCTCATGGGGTGTTATCCTAAGTTATAGAGCAATTACTTCAGCAGAATATATCGGAGGAAGTTCTTTGAAATTATTTTTTATCATCTTAGGATTAACTGCGCCATTTTTAATCTTAGAAGCCTTAGCGTATATCTTAGCGGCAATCTCAGCGAGTATCATCTCCAATGATGTGGTGAAGAAAAGCTCTTACGTACACAAATTCGTTCTCTTTTCAATCATCGGAGTGGGAATAAGCTTAGTCCTGCATTTTTTGCTTAGATTTTTTGGAATTGTTTCATGGTTAGCTATTCCTTTGCAGATGCTCGTTATTGTTATCATCCTAATCCTCCTTTCAAAAACATTTCAGCAGAAAAAATATCGGGAGGTTTTTATGTATAACTTTTATCTCTTTATCTTTGCTGTTCTGATCTTTATTGCCGGGGCATTATTAGAAGCGCTGATAACAAACAATGTTGATATCTTAACGAAGATCTATTCAACTAGTATGCTGTTTACCCTGCCGGTTTAGGGTTATTTTTATTTTTATTATCTTTATCTTTTCTATCTTCTCTTCAATTTTTTCTTGTTGTTTATTCATTTCCTTCAGGTTTCATCTTTTTTTGCTTTTTCCTTCAGTTATTTACCAAAAGATTTTTATATAAACTACTAAATAGTAGTAATCATATCTTTTGGAGAGGTATTTTTGAGAAGTATTTTTAGAGATACTAGGTGTTTTTGGTGGAGGAAATTCATAATGTCAAGATTATTTACTGGGCCGCGATTATTTGCTGCACATTCAAATACGATCGTGGCTCAAGTTGAGAGCAGGCAAGGAGAATCTTTGAGAGGTTCTTCAGCACAAAAACGTGACGAAGTTGTAGAAGATTTATGTCGTTCTGCCGGGTATATTCATAATAATGTTGCAGCCATGATGATGCAGGATACATTAAGAGATTGTGCCGGAAGCGTTTCACCGTCTGATGTTTATCTTCCAGTCCAAGGGAAGAGAATGAGCTGTGGTGATTTGGCTGATGCTCATGAGGAGTTGAATTATCAGCGCCAGTTAGGTGATGAACGAATTCAACTGGCTAATCGCCATACAGGCCAGGGGTGGGAGACGACGCAGAGGATAATGATTGATATTTCTGAATTAGTCAAAGAATTTAACCGCTGTGCAGATCTCAACTATGATATCTTTGTTCCTGGTTTTGAAGTAGATGGTGATTACGAGCCAAAAATGGCTGAATCCGTCAAAGAACTTCAATGGCGACTCGGTTTTGTTGGTGACGTAGTGGACGGCAATTTTGGTCCAGGCACCCGTGCTCAACTAGATAAAGATTTCTTCATCGATGTTGGTAGTATTCCAAGTGGTCCAGGTTGTGACGTCTGGTATATTGGACCAGGCGGCGATGAGCCAGTATTCTGGTCAGCAATTTCAAATCCTGTTACTGGTCTCTCACAACCAACTGCATGATGTTTTCACGGAGCCGTCTCGCGACAATGTCAGAGGTCGGCTCTTATTTTTTCTATAAAACTGTAACTTGAAGCGCTAGGTGCTATTTGTTATTATAATCTTATGTTAAGTAATTTTATTCAAAAAAACTTGGC
>JACOZM010000131.1 GCA_016181345.1 Candidatus Woesearchaeota archaeon | reverse complement strand
ACGTTTCCAATAAACTATCTTGCTAAAAAATTAGCAGTGTTTCATGCCGGCGAGCATATCACCTGCCGAAAGCTGTTATTTGAAATGCATCTCCGTTAAACATATAAATAATAAAATTATTCTCTTTGTATGACGTTAGCCAATGAAGCTGCTTACTTGTATGTCTATTCTAAACAATTGATGAGCTTGAATAAGAGAATCCAGCGATTTACCAAAAAGGCAGTCAAGCATAAAGAAAAGCATCATCTTGCTAACGAGGTAGAGAAAAAAATAAAGCATCAGAAGAGATGGTATGACGCAACTAAGAAATTACAAGACTTGATGAAAGACCATAATGTTATTTTAGCTAAATTAAACAACCACCAAGTTGCGTTTGCGCATAGTCTGCGGAAAGAACATAAAGTGTAGAAAGGCGATGCAGAATAGATACTAAGAACAAATTGAATTTAAGAATAAAATCTGTGAAGATAAAAAGAAATTATTTTTTCTAGAAAATTATTTGTCTTCTTTATGAAGGCTGATGATCTGAACCGGGCAAACATCAGCAGCTTCTTGATTCTTAGCGCGGTCTTCCTCAGTGATGATAATCCTTTCCTCATTTCCGTCTTTTTTTTCCGAGCCTTTCAAGTGTGACAAACCTTCATCATCCATTTCCCAGAAATCAGGGCAGATGGCAGCACAAGCTCCACAGCCGATACAATCTTTTCTCTTATGGACAATTCGATGTTTAGTCATGGTAAAGATATAGTTATAATAAATTTGGTTTAACCAGTTATGGTGCTGATTAGATAAACTATTAAATCTATTAAAAAAAGGCTTATTTATATTCTTTTCCATCAAGGACGCTTAATATCCTACTCGCAAGGCTTAAGGATACCAAAAAGCTTATATACGCTTTTTCGTTTATTTGACGTATGAAAAGAAGTGTGATAGTTTTAGGTGTAGTGATAGTTTCGTTATTCTTAGTTTCTTGCGGAGGTCGAATCCAAGCAGGAGACACTCCTTCAGATACTTTAGCAGCTTTAAATTTAGTTCGAACTGGAACGCAAGGAGTAGAATTGTCCGTTGTTCCTAATTATCCCCCTCCCTTACTTTATGATCAAAACGAATTAATTGCTTTAGTAGAATTGAAAAATAAAGGAAATTATAATCTAGAAGCTCAGGATTGTTTTATCCAAGTTACTGGATTTGATCCAAATATTATCACAGGCGGCTTTGGAACGGTAAGAAGCTGTGCCGAGAACGTCCAAGTATTTGAAGGAAAAAATGTTTATAACGTCCAAGGAGGATTTAATCAGTTAGAATTTAGCTCATCAAACGTTGTCCTTCCCGATAATGTTTATGAATATAGTCCGCAGCTTAATTTTTTAACGTGCTATAATTATCACACGACAGCCAGCCCCATGGTTTGTGTTGACCCAATTCTTTATCAAGTCACTCCCGAACAAAAAGCTTGCCAATCTACTGACGTTTCTGCCGGTGGTGGACAAGGCGGACCGGTAGGAGTTAGCCATGTCGGCGTAGATATGGTTGGAAGCAAAGCTATTTTTGAAATTAATATCCAGAATTATGGAAGCGGTCGAGTGTTAAGTCCAACTTCAGATATCCGGAATTGTGCTCAAGCCGGAATCGATTACCGAGATTTAGATAAAGTAGAATATTATGTTGAATTATCCGGAGGAAGTTTATCTGACTGCAAACCAAATGATGGGATTGTGAGATTAAACCAAGGTTCGGGGAAGATTGTCTGTACCTTCGATATTCCTTCAGGAACTGCATTTGAAACTCCGCTTTCCGTCAATTTAGATTATTCTTACGTGCAGAATTATATGAAAGAAGTTAAGATCATTAAGACCCCGCAGTAGGTATAAGAAATAAGTAAGATAGAATATATACAGATAAAGCGTTGGTGTAATTAAAAGATAGATACTGTGAATGTAATTTAAGGTAGGTGTATCCATGAAGGAGTATATTTTCGTTTTAGGATTCTTGTTAATCGTGGCAAGCATGGTTTTAGGAGGTTGCTCAGGAACAGTAGATAGTATAGACTATGAAATTCCTCCACCACCAGGGTTACCAGATAATATTGAAGAAGTACCTGAGAGTTATAATAACGATAATAATTTACAACCACCATCATTACCGGAGGAATAAATATGAAAAAAATAACAGTAATGTTATTAGTAATACTCATAATGGCATCATCAGTTCTTGCTATCATCAATGGTATGACTCTTGTACGACAGAACGAAATAGATGCATCTTATGAAATAGGTGTTAAAGTTGAAGAAGGATGGAACTTGCTTTTAGGAGTTGGCATAGTCACAGATTTGAGTAGTGGAGCTATCAGAGGGGGCGATATACAAATCAGCGATATTAATGTAATATGGGCCTTCATACCTACCACTCAGGAATACGCTAGAGTCTATCCTAATCCGGAAACGGACAAACTTCAATCGATAGACGATGATGAATTACTCTCAACTTCTTTCTGGCTTCATTCTGATAAAGCAGGATATCTACGGTTTCAATCCGAGCCGATTCTTAATATTGATCAGAAAAATTTATACAGCAGATGGAACTTCGTAGGAATTTCACCAGAATTTAGAAGTAGAAATTTTGAAGATATTTTTACTAGCTGCAAGGTAGAAAAAGCGTATTTGTATAATAATAGAATCTACTCTGGACATACTAGTCCGAGTTGGGAAAAAATATATGAAGACACCACTTTTACCGAAGAAACAGAAGGCTTGGGATTTGTTGTTAAAGTCTCTGACAACTGTAAAATGACGTCATCAGGAACAAGTATAGAGGCGCCGCCAGCTCTTCCAAAGTCATAAAATTAAGGAAAAGTACCTTATCCCCCACTAAAGTGAATAGGAGAAATATTTTTATCCTTTTTTTTCTTATTTTCAGGCAGGATTAGATAGCTTAATATCCTTGTTTGATAAGTTTAGTTGCTCCTACGGCTAAATGAGTAATAAAGCTAAAATATAAAAATGATGTCTAGGTCTTCAAAACATTTAAATACGACTGTTCTTTTCTTAAGAGAGATAAACGATTAATAACTATCAAATGTAAAGAGGTTTTGAAGATGAAAAGACAACTAATATTCTTACCGATAATTTTTGCAGCTCTGATCCTAGCTGGATGCGGAGGAGGAAGTACGAATACAACTAGTTCCGGAGTCTTTCTTGGGGGAACTGAGGGGCTTAAAGTAAGTTTTGAGCCTATTGGCGTCGTAGAGAATGGAGTTCAGACCATTTACGATTCAGAAAATTTTCCCCTAGAATTAATCTTAAAAAATAAAGGAGAAGAAACTATTCCAGTAGGAAAAGTTAGTCTGAGATTATTAGGGCCGCCGCAGAATGATTTTCAAAATATTCCGCAATGGACAATCAATAACAAAGCAGAGATATTAAAGGTATCAGAATTTAATCCCGAAGGAGGAGAAGAAGTAGTTTCTTTTACTTCTAGCAATCTCGCTCGATACACCAAAGCAGTAACAGGATTTACTGATATCAACTGGAATGTAGAATATGCTTATGAGTACAAAACTCATGTCATTATCAACGATGTCTGTTTTAAGGGTGATATAACTGATGATAAAATCTGTGAGCCAAAAGGAACAAGAACATTTGCTGTTTCAGCTGCACCTATTCAAGTTACTGCTGTAGAGGAAGATACTGCTGGCAAGGGAGTTCCAGTATTAAAGATAAATTTACGAAATTCAGGAACAGGAGATTCGACAATTGTTGGAGAAGAATTTGACACTCGGTTTTCCCAGGTTGGGTATGCTGTTGATGAGCCGCAGTTATGGGAATGTAAATCAGGCGGGAGAGAAAATGTAGCCAGATTTGTCGATGGAGCAGCTCAAGTTATCTGCAAGTTAAAGAACCCATTACGAGAAGATGAGCTGTACACGAAAACAATCGGCTTTACGGTGAATTATAAATATAAAGAGCTCGTTCAAGAAAAGCTGAGAGTTAAAGAAAGCGTAGAGTAGATTTGTTATAGATTTTTTTCTATTTTTATTTATCTTTATTTCCTTTGGTTTATTTGTTCTTCTTAATCCAGGTTCTAAATATTTTTTCAATGTGAAGAAGCTGTTCTGAATCAACAAACGTATGGGGTGCTTCTTTAATGATATGAAGTTCTTTTTTTCCGGGCAAGGATTCAAATAATATCTTCTGATGCTCTACAGGAGTAGAATCATCCTTATCCCCTACAATCATTAATACCGGCATTCTCAGCTTCTTAACTTGAGGAAGCACATCGTAAGCTAAACGATCTTCCATATGCGACCATTTTAATTTCTTTACTAGCCCTGGCTGCGACTTACTTGCTTCTATCCTCCATCCAGTTTTTTTCCATTGCTCAAGGATATCGTTTCCTTTGTATTTGGGAGAATCTAAACTTATTTTTCCAGAAATAACCGTAGAAATTGGCGCTAAGCCTTTAACTTTCGCAGGATATTTTTCTGCAAAAAGTATCGTGGATATTCCTCCTAAACTATGGCCACATAACCAGAAGGGTTCTTTGTACCAAGATTGGCTTTTTGCCCAAGAGATAACGTCTTCTAGATCTTCATAATAATTAGTTATTGTTGCATCTTCATACTTCCCTTCACTTTCCCCTAAACCTAGAGTATTAGTAGTATCGAAGCGAACTACTACGCAACCTTCATTCCTAAAAGCATCAGCAAAGGTATGGATATGAATTTGTTCCTTAAATCCGCCTAAGCCATGCATGACAAAAGCTAACTCTTTTTGTGTTACTATTTTTGATTTGGGTGTTCCTTCTTCTTTTAGGTGTTGCTTAGGGTTAGGCGTTTCAACGATTACACTCATCTTTAATCCTTTCCTATTCTTGATAAATAATTTTTCCATCATCCTACCTTCCTTACTATCCCATGAGTAGCATCAACTTCGATAATATCATCATCTTTAAACACTTGTGTGGCTATTTTCGTGCCGACTACACACGGAATGTGCAATTCACGAGAGACAATAGCTGCATGGCAGATGATGCCCCCCAAGTCAGTTACTATTGCTGAGGATTTCTTAATAGCTGTCATAATATCGGGAGAAGTAGCATAGCTCACTAAAATGTCGCCTTCTTTCATCTTCTTCATATCATCGATACTGTTAATGATCTTCACTTTTCCTCTTACTTTTCCGACACAAGCACAGTCTCCTACAACAGTAGACGGCTTTTCTGTTTTTTGTTCAACAAATGCAATTGTCTGAAAGAATGATCTTGCTTCTTTTCCGGAATAAATCTTTCGGCCTTTATCTGTAGAGTATTGGATAGTATAGACTCGTTGGTTAAGAATGTTTTCATCAATCTTTCCTTCTAGTGCCTTTTCAATTTCCCAGGGAAAGATTCGATATACTTGAGATAAAGATAGCGAAGTGCGCTTAGCTACTTCCCTCAACAAGCCTTCTAAAACAGAACAGCTGAAGTACATGGCATCTTTACGATATGATTTCGAGTAGACGAATCTTCTGGCTACTTCAAATAAGACCCTATGCTCATCATGGATAGATAAATCCCTTAAATACATCTCCTGATCTTTGCGGAGTTTGGATTTCTTTTTTTTCAAGTCGTTCATCTCTTCCGGATAACTTACTTTCTGCCGCAACAAGCCGCGGATTGATTCGATAAAATAATTCTCATCCCAAGAAGGGCCAATATACATATAGGGAAGCCAGCAATATTTTTGATAGTGCTGAGTGAATTTTTGGAAGAATAAGCGGTTCTGCCTCTGGAGATCAGATAAAAGTGATTTTTTGTCCTTGTCGCTTAAAAATATGCTGCTGAGCCTTGGATCTGATTTGATCTCTTCCAATAATCCCAATAAAGCAATATTTTCCTGCTGAGCATAGGTTTCTTCTAACGGCGTAGTCAAGGCACTGAAGATATCACCGAGAGAAGCAGGATATTTTTTATCTTTTTTCTGGCCCTTTTGGAGCTTCATTCTATTATCAAGCTTCTGCTTAAGGTAATCTAAGAGATAATTGGAGAAAAGATTTTTCTCAAAGTCAACCAGAACTGCCGGCCAGCCGCTCACCCATGAATCCTTAAAGTACTTGAAAAACCAGTCGTGAATAACTTTGCTGAGCTCTTGATCGGAAAGCTTCGACAAGCTCATCTTCTGAAGCTGAGAAGAATACTCCATAAAGCTCTTGGCATTTTCAAGGATAACATCGTCTAACTCCAATCCCCACGACGGATTCTTGATTAGTTTATCAAAAATAGATTTTGTGCATTTCCTTAATGAGTCTAAATGATAACAGAAACTGAAATCAATATTTTCGTAAATGGCTAAATCATCTCCTGGAGGGATTACCCCCTGTTCTTTAAAGAAAGGATTGACAAATTCAGCATCTCCCAAAGAGAAAATAAACAGAGGAGCTTTAGGAATCTTTTCCAATAAGATAAAGCCAGTTAGTTTCTTCATTTTAAGGTTATTGATGATATATCGTAATAGTAAAATAGATCATAATAGTGAATGATGATGATAACTCATGAGGATAAATATGAGTCTAAACTATTGTTTATTTCATTCCCACTAAACTGATGAAGGCTAAAAAGCTTTCTAATTGTAAATACTCGTCAGAACCTTCAACTAAGCGAAATTCAATCTCGCCGCATTTATCAACTAACTCTACTTTCTTCCGATCATCAATGTTTAAGTTCCAAATCTCTTTCTGAATCTGTTTGATCACATCTAATCCAGACAAGCCGTAATTTAACATCAAATCTAAGAGTTTTTTTCTTGAGTCTAGAAAATTCCCTTTTGCAGCTAAACTTAAAATTTCATTTACTTCTTTCGGCTTAGCTACAGCAGCCATAGAAAACACTAACTCAGCGTCAAGATTCTTTTTCATGACAGCGCAGGACTGCATAATATTCTCCAGCCGTCGACAGTCGCCTTCACAAACCTCAAACAAGGCTTCTTTTGCTTCAGGGCTAACCGTAAGACCTTCTTTTTCTGCAACACTTGAAATTAATAAGAAAATATCCTCTTTGCTTAATGGCTTGAAGCGGAAAACTGCGCATCTGCTTTGGATCGGATCAATAATTTTTGAAGAATAATTACACGAAAGAATAAACCGGCATGTTTTTGTATAATTCTCCATCGTTCTTCTTAGAGCTTGCTGGGCTTCTTTAGTCAGAGCATCAGATTCGTCTAAGTAAATTATTTTAAACGGAACGTCGCCCATGGCTTTTGTCCTGGCAAAGTCTTTGACTTTAACTCGGACAACATCAATTCCCCGCTCATCAGAAGCGTTTAATTCTAATGTATTCTGCCTCCATGTTTCTCCGAAGAGTTGTTTAGCGATAACTAAAGATAATGTAGTTTTACCAATTCCAGCCGGACCGGCAAAGAGAAGATGAGGGAGATTTTTCTGCTCAACAAATGCTTTTATTTTTTCAACGATATCTTGCTGTCCTTTTATTTCAGCAAACGTAGAAGGACGATATTTTTCAGTCCATATTGAAGATTCCATTTTAACTTTAGAGTATGGTTATTTTATAAGCTTTATCGTTGTAGAATCATTTTGAAGAGAGACCTGAAAAGAAAGACAATAGATTGGGAAAAAAAGATGTTAAGAGAAATAATGTTCAACAATAAAACCTTATGCTGCCTGAAGATATTGAGGGGCTCTTTCAATAACTCCTTTTAAAAATGGAACGATATACGGCTGAGTTGCCTTGCTAATAGCATTCATTGTTCTGGCATGGTCAACCTGTTCGGCAGGAAATAAGCCGGCTCCGTAATTCACTGGAAAAGAAACTAAGGCTATCTTTAAACCGGCTTCCAGGCTCAGAATAGTTTCACGGACAGCATTCATACTTACTTGAGCCTTATCGATGCTTAACTGTTCAGCTAATCGTTGATACAATTCTCGTTCCTTTACTAATGGAGGAATGCTTAGTCTATCTCCTAACTTTCGGCTTAATTTTATTGCGCGATCTAAATCTCTGACGCGGGCTGACGGAGCGTCGAGACGGCAATATAGATCAGCAATTTCAGCAGGAGATTCAAATGAATTTCCTTCGTTCTGAACATAAAGACCACCATCAAAAGCTATCATACCTGGAACTTCTTTAGTAGAATCCAACAGTAATTGCCGTAATCGCTGATCATAGGGGTTAACCATGACAGCATGAGGGTTCTTTTGATCGTTAAATGACTTTCCTTGATAGCCAAAACCTCGAAAAGTTCCGGAGTTCACGACGACTCCTCCTTCGTCAACTAAGGTTACTTTTGTATCTAAACTTCCCGTTGCAGAAGTTAAAATAACTCCATCTACTTCTTTAGATTTAAGAAAAGAAACAATTCCCCGTTGATCTAATTTTGCAGGAAGATCATCATGGTTCTGGCCGTGTCTCAGGACGAAATACACTTCAGTATCTCCTGAATGAAAGTGTAAATAATCAATATTTATTTTAAAACCATTTACTGGAGGATTGTTTACTTTAGCAGAATGATGATGAATAACAGAAGTATTTCCATCATTAAAAACCAAAGCACTTTCTACCTGTGCTTCTAATCCTAAAGCTTCAACTACTCCTTTTGCTCCAGAACCGCCGACTATGGCTAGTTTTGTCATTTTAATCCTTAAAGAAACTTTATTTTATAAAATTTGTTGAACAGAACATCTAACTTCAGAAAAAATAATATTAATGATAATTAATGATAATAATAGTTATTGAAGATATTTCTTTCTAAATTTCTCTGCTTTTTTAAAGACTAAAGGCAAGGGACCGCAATAATTCTTATTCTCTTTTAAAAATTCAGATAATTCTTTAGGAGACAACCATTGAAAGTCAACTACTTCTTGATCTTTAAACTCTAATTTTGTTGTCGGAGTGAGAATGAACGCCAGACCAACGTATTCGTTGTTTATTTCTGTTTGGTAATGAAATTTCTCAAAGAAGAAGGCTATGGGTTGTTGTATATCTGGCTGTTGTACTTTTTTTGATGAGGAAGAAGAAGATGTTAAGTAAATCTTGGCTAATTGTAAAAATTCCTGAAGAGAAGTAATTACCTTAACATTTAACCCTACTTCTTCTTGAGCTTCCTTGAGCAGAGTTTCTGAAAAGTCTATGGGGTTAAGAATACCGTTTTTAGAATGATAACAATTATGTCCAGCCACACCCATATCCCACTTTCCTGCACCATGCTTATCATGCTTCTTGGGATTCTTTAATTGGATACCATATTTTCCAGACGTGCTAAGGATCATCGACCACGTAGCGTAATGCGTGTTTTTTTCCCTGAAACCTTCAGCATGAGCTTTCAGCTTAGAAATAGGGCCGAGAATATTTCCTTGTGAATCACATTGAATAATTAATTCTTCAGCCAAATTATAACACCCATAATAATATTTCTGCAGCCCAATCTAATAATTGGGTATAAGATACACCGAAAAGAAAAA
>JACOZM010000071.1 GCA_016181345.1 Candidatus Woesearchaeota archaeon | reverse complement strand
TGCTCCTGAAGTGCTGGCTTGAAGTAATGATTGGGAGAGCATTGTGCATCGGGGCAAAGCGCGCATTAAATCTTGCGCTGTAAGATTTGGGCTTTTCAATCTTATTCCTAAAAGATCAGCAGTGTAACCTTGGTCGATCTTGCTATTTGTTTGTCCTTTTCCGATGACCCAATAGGTCTCTTGAGCGCGATCTTTTCTAGTTGTATCATCTTTAAATTGAAAAACAGCAAATTCTTGGTAAGTAAGAATGATAGAAGTTCCAGAAGGGCCATTAGCTCTTCCGGCAAAAATAGAAGTTGATTCTGGAAGTGTAAGTTTTTCAGGATTAGCGGTGGCTACTAATTGCTGGTAGATCTGTTGAATAACTTCTTCTCCAGACAATAATCTGTTCATATTTTGTTATAGATTAGCGGATATATATTACTTACGAAACAGAAACAGCTGGGATAAGTTGTTCTTTATCGTCGTAAAACAGCGAAATGTTTATATAGTTATTCTCACTCCTTTATAAATTACGGGCAATATTCTATTAAAAGTGGCAGGAAGCGATTGGGTGCTCGAAAAAAAAGAAGGCACAAGAAAAATACATTTTTCTGGGTCTTCTTTTGAGAAAAAAGAAGGTGAATAGAAATCGATAGGTATTAGATTTCTTTGCTTTCTAAAAAGAAGGTGAATAGAAATCCAAAAGATTTCTGAACCTTCATAAAAGAGGGTGATTAAAATAAAGCAAAACGTCTTCCAAGAAGTTAAAAAATTTAAGATACAGCGCTGCTGTAAGGGCTGTGGCAAACGGATTGTCGTAGAGAATGCGAACAGATATTATTGCACCGACTGCCGCGGATACTAACTGTTTTTTCTTTTTCTTTTTTTTACTTTATCTAGGATTGTCTCTGCTGTTATGTTCAATGTTTTTTTAATATTATTTATCTGTCATTAAATCTTCTTGTTTACTTATTCTTGGATAGATTAAACTTACTCTCTTTTTTTTTAATAATCATGTTCACTAAATTTTAATTACCATGTCCACTAAAAAAAGAAGCTCTTTACCTCTAACTAAAAATATTCTTAAAGAAAATAATAATCTTCTGCCATAAGTTAGGCTCTTGCGGGAGAGGTTCTACTTCAACGATAACTAGCTCAGGATTTTCTGTAGTTTCTTCAGGGATAGGTTCTTCAAGCCTGACATCAGATCCTGGCATCTCCTCTTCTAGTATCTTTTGTGCTGAAGCTTTTTCAAGAACCAAGGTTTTTCTAGCGATAACCAGATCTTCAATCTCTGTAATTGTTGATTGATAATAAACATAATTATCTTCTATTTTTGTGAATATAGCGGGAACTTCTTTATTATTGATGAAGACTGCAACATCACTTCTTCCTATTCCTAAACTGAGCAAGTCCTGTTCTTTAATCTTTAAGGTCAAATCTATCTTTTGAAACTTATCGGCATCTGCGGATGATATTTTTACTTTTGAATAGAAGACTCCGGAAAACGGGATAGTACTATCCTCTTCATATTTAATGACAGAATTGCTGATATCTGTTTTAAGATAAATCTTTGCTAATTTGATGCCGCCGACGTTTATTTCTGAATCGATAACTCCTCCAGCTTTGACAAACGAGATTGTCTGAAATACAGCATTCCCAGTAATAAGATCTTCTGATTGAATAAGGATCGTGATTATTGAAACGAAAAATAATACTAAGAAGGCTACCCAAAAACTTCTATGGCTCAATTCTTTTTTGGTTAATGAGTGTTTTCTTAATGGTTGATCTCGTTTTAGTAACCGATGCGCATTCCTCTTTTTTGGCATACGTCTAGTAATTCATAATAGTATATAAAGTTGTTGCTCGTCTTGGAGGATTATTTGTCAGTTTTCAAGACTATTAAAGACTACACTATCAAAAGAAGGTACGTATTTAGTTCCACAACAAAAATTGTGGCAGGTCGTAAAATTCAGCGAGACTTCATCTAACAACTGATAGCATCAGTAACTATTTTAAGCTTAAAGTCTCGCAACTAGTCCTATCTTACGATGTTCATAATGAATTTTACCCTTGACCAAGCCACAATTTTTGACAGAATTAAATACGTACAAAAGAAGAAAAGAATTAAAGCGAGAAAATAAATGTGGGAACGGAGGGACTTTCGAACCTAAAGGAATTTTTCCTTAAAGATATTTGAACCCTCAACACCCAGAGCTTCAGTCTGGTGCTCTTTCCTGTTTGCGAGTCTTTTCAGGCCCGGCAAGTCCCAGGTTGAGCTACGTTCCCAACTGAGGAGGTAAATTAAATATCTATTTATAAGGATTTTGCTTTAGTTTATGATATTTTGGTGCATTGGGACTCCTTTCTTTAAGATTAGAAGATAAAATGATCCTATAGCTTTTTTATCGTGTTCTAAAATGAAAATACTAAGCTCCACAAGCTGTTAAAGAAGCAGCCATAATCGAAGTAGCAAAGACGTTGAAGAGGACCATGACAATGGCTGATAAGGCGGCGTAAAGCAACGTGCTTTTTACTAAGTTCTTGCCTAGTTCAAATCTTTCTCCTAGTTTGTCAGCTCCGTTTTCAATTCCTGAACTTAGGATAGTCAGGATATAAACGATTTGAACAATATAGATCCCTACAACAATCTGGAAATGAAATGTAGGAATTCCAATGCCAAAAATGTCCAACATATTCCCGAATCCAGAAGCATCACTAGAATTCTGCGCGAAACAATTTAGTTGAGCAGACAATTTTGTTAAGATGGTAGAGATCATAGAAGAGATCCCGATAACAATTCCAGCAATTGCGGGAGTTAAAAATTTTACCTGAGACTTCATAGAAGAGATAACATCAGCCATTAGGTCGCTTAATCTTTCTTCAACACGATGGATTTCTTTAATATACCTGGACATTGATAACAAGGCTTGAGCAGCAATCCTTGGACCTTTTTTGATGCTTTCAATGAGGACTTTCATCGAAGATTCAATAACTTTTGATGGAAAGCTAGCTAGTGCACCTACTTTTTCGTCGAATAAGGCATCCTCTAAGCCCATGCCTAATTTAGTGATATTTTTTTCAGCCAGATTAAAGAATTCTCCTGATGTTGTCCCTTCCATTGTATTAGCAACTTTAGAGAAAGCAATCTCTGCCGGCAATCCATCGGCTAATCTATTTCCCAACTGAAACAAAGCAGAAGAGAATTCATCTTCTAGTGATTTTGTTCGTTCTCTGATCTTAATCACATTTTTTGAACGCAATGAGAAGTATAACCCGATAGAAACGCCTAAACCGATAATGACAACTAAAGATAATACCGAAGCACCCATTCCATAAGGGCCGACCTTATCTTGCTCTTGGCAGTTGATATTTGATGGTGGGCAAACATAATCGAGCATCTTTAGATTTCCTTTTCCATCTAAGGAAAAATCGGCAGAACCGAGCGTATGGAGGATCATTGGGCTAAAACCGATGAGCATACAGACGATGAAAACCATGATGGAAATATAAATAGGATTTACTGCAAGTGAAACTTTTCCGCCCAAAGGTATGATGATGTTACGGTATCTTTTCACTTCTTCTTTTTCACTAATGTCAACGGCTCCATAGCCGGCTGGACGCTGAGAAAGAATGCTCTTTCCAAGATAATATACTCCAATGGGGAGAGAGACATTGTATAACAAGGAGATGTAAATTGCGGTTGTGAACGGATTATTAGAATTTCCCATAAAGCTGACTACTAACGGTAAAATGACTAATCCTAAGATGGGAAGGATAACTCCCAACATATGGAGCATCGTCATCGGCGACTTTAAGTTATGTGCATAATGAAGCATATTTTCATACGTTCCGTTGAGAATGACATCTAAGGATTTATCGAGCAATGATAATCTTCGGTCTTCAGAGCCTTCATATAATGAAGATTCGACTAAGTGAAATGACTCTACGAAATCTTTGTCCCAGTCTTTCCAGATCTCTAGATATGATTCGGCTGATTCTTTGATAGTACTAAACGTCTGATTTTCTACATCCCATAAGATTTTTCTAAAGTCTAAAGACAGAGGAGCTTCTAAATGGTCGGCAGCAAACTCAATCGCTCGTTCTAAGTTAGACGTATGGCGCATATACGTTACCAAATAAAATATTGCCTGGACCATCTGGTTAGAAGATTTCATCCTCCATGTATTGGCCATAAAATCAGGAAGTTTTTGGATCGCGGGAATCGCGACTAAACCTCCGGCCATGAAAAAGAAGACGAAAACCATCATCGGTTCTCCACCAAAGAGCATCGGCAGACCGAACGTTGATAACGAGCCGACGACCATAATGAACAATCCAGCAAGAATAGCAAAAGAAAGGACTCCCGAGGGAGTAACATTAAGATGGCAGATATCGAGATTTTTTTGGACTTGAACTGATTTTTTAGCATCAGCTTTTAAGTTAAGAATTTTTTCAGACGCATTACAAGCTTTTTCAAATAAAGTGTAGTGCGCTGGATAGAGCTCTTTTTTGAATTCAGTGTATTCAGTACTAGTAACTTTTGCCGGAGTTTTGGCTGCTTTTTCGCCAAACTCTTTTCTGATCCTATCTTTATACTTGTGCAGAAGTTCAGCATATTCTTCTTCTTTCATCTCTTTCTATCTACCTCTCTAAAGGCTAATGCAAGAGTGTTTAAAAATGTTGCGAGGTTGATCATTTCGGCCCTAACCTGGCTATTTCAAAAAATAATGCATAAACTTTATAAATAACTTAACGATAGTTAAGTAATCTCGATGTTTAGCTTATCGGCTTAGATGGGCTTTACCTCTGCTTGATATCAGCAAGATTTTAGTGAGGTTTTATTTCAAATGGTAATAGAAATTTATTTGGATCATGCGGCAACAACGTATGTAAGGAAAGAAGTCAAAGAAGTTATGGATAGATATTTCTCTGAAGAATTTGGTAATCCAGGAAGTTTTCATACTATTGGCTTACGCGCTAAGGAAGCGGTTAATTCAGCTCGAGAAACCGTACGAAAGCTTATTGGAGCAAAAAGAGCTGAAGAAATCATTTTTACCGGCTCAGGAACGGAAAGCATTAATTTAGCCATCAAGGGTTTTTGTCGTGCGAATAAGACTAAAGGAAATCATATTATTACGTGTAAGATTGAGCATGAAGCAGTTTTAGAAACTTGCGCTTATTTAGAGAAATACGAAGGATTTGAAGTGACGTATTTAGATGTTGATAGATCTGGAAGAGTTTCCGTTGAAGATTTAAAATCTGCAATTAAGGATAATACGATTCTTATCTCCATTATGTATGCAAATAATGAAGTAGGGACGATTGAGCCGATCCATGAGTTAGTTAAGGCAGCTAAGAGCGTGAAGAAAGAGGTTATTTTTCATACTGATGCTTGTCAAGCTGGAGGAGCCTTAGATATTCATCTTGAACATCTTGGCGTAGATATGATGACACTTAATGGGAGTAAGATTTATGGTCCTAAAGGGATTGGAATGCTTTATCTGAAAAGTGGGGTGAAAATTCATCCGATTATTCATGGCGGGGGCCAGGAATTTAGGCTTAGGAGTGGAACAGAAAATGTTTCTTTTATCGTCGGTTTTGCTAAAGCATTAGAACTTGCTCAAGAGGAACGAGAACAAGAAAATAAACGTTTAATTCAGCTGAGAGAAATGTTGGTTGAAGGTATTAAAGAACGAGTACCTAAAGTATTCTTAAATGGCCATCCACAAGAACGTTTGTCAAATAATGCTAATATCACCATTTTAGATGTGGAAGGAGAAGCGATGATGCTGTATCTCAATGAGTATGGGATCTGCACGTCTTCGGGATCAGCTTGTACATCGCAAAGTCTAGACCCAAGTCATGTTATTTTAGCTATGGGTTTACCGTATGAGGCTGCACATGGAACATTACGATTTACGTTAGGTAAAAGGACGACGGAAAAGGAGATTCAGAAAGTATTGGATGTTCTTCCCGTTGTGGTTGAATCGCTGCGAAAGATATCTCCTGTGAATTTAACGGTTGAAGAGGTGATTAATTAAGATGGAAGGAGAAATAGAAATTCAAATTGAAGAAGCTGGTTTATCTAGCTCTACGTCAGAACATGGTACTTTAGGCCAGGGAGTTGGAAATACTCTAGTTGGAAATACTCATGAAGAGAAAGCTCATCAGGGCACTTCAGATCATAACGCGACAGCTGGAGACGTTTCTGCCAGCAATAAATCGTGGTTTTATACAGATATTGTGAAGGAGCATTTCTTTAATCCCAGAAACTTGTTTAAGACGAAAGAAGAAGCTGATACTTATTTCTCTGATGGAATGGGTTTTGTAGGGAGCCCAGCTTGCGGGGATATGATGAAGATTTGGATTCAAGTGAAAGATGATCGGATCAAGGAATGTAAGTGGCAGACATTTGGCTGTGCTTCAGCTATTGCTTCTACATCAATGATGTCTGTTATGATTACAGAAAATGAAGGTATGGTCTTAGAGGAAGCTATGCATCTTAAGCCACAGGATATCGTTAAACGTTTAGGCGATTTGCCGGCTAGAAAGTTTCATTGTTCTGTTTTAGGAGATAAGGCTTTACGAGCAGCAATTAATGATTATTATGCCAAGCATGGGCATCAAGAAAAAGTTATTGAAGAAAAACACAGGATGATCGATCATATCGCTAAAGTGACTGATCATGATATTGAAGAAGCAGTTTTAGAAGGAGCAACGACGTTTGAGGCAGTCCAAAAGAAGACAAAAGTAGGAGTCGCGAACAAGCAATGCATCCCGGAAGTAGAACAATTGATAAAGTTTTATAAAGAGAAATATTATGGCAGTGAGTGAGATGAAGAAAAGTTCAGGAATTAAGCTAAGTCATCATTCAGCCAGTACGTGTAGTTCTGATGCGGAAGACTCTTGCTCTTTAGAAATCAAGGAGAATATCATGCCCTTACGCCATCCGCAAGAGATAGAAGTATGGTATGTTATTCCGGCTATCCGGAAAGAATTAACCGTTGATCTTGTTAAGAGGGGAAAGTCTCAACGCCAAGTGGCAAAAATTCTAGGTATAACTGAAGCGGCAGTTTCTCAATATCTTAAAAATAAAAGAGCGAATGATCTTACTTTACCTCCAGATGTGAAGAGTTTTCTAAAGAAAGCTGCGGAAAAGATCCATGATGAAAAGACTGCCTATCGACAAATTCAGGAAGTAAGCAAATATGTTCGAGAATCAAAAGCATTATGTAAAATCCATCTTTCATTTGAAAAAGATTTATCTACCTGTAATGTTTGCTATGACTAAAATTTTAAATTGGAGATGAATACCTTTTAAATAGGAGATTAAGATGGAATTTTCTACTCGCGAATTTCAGTTTAAAGCTGAAGATAGGCATAGGGAAGAACAGTTTCTTCATAAGATGGAGAAGAAGATTTCTCAGGTCCATCAGCATTATGACGGAACTCCTGTTGAATTGCATCCGGAAGGAAAACCTCATTATTTTGATGATGAAGGAAGTCCTTCTAAGGAATCAAGAGAAGATGTTGTTCGGCAAGTTCATTCGGTAAAAGCAGATTATGGCCATTCGGGAAGTGAAGTTTCTTTCGGCTGTAATTGTGGCAAGAAATGGGAAGCGATCTTTAAAGGAGATGTTATTGAAGTGAATGAATTGCCGTTAAATCTTCAAGGTGGTCAAGGGTATAGTTCTTCTTCTTCTAGCCATGGATATGGTACTTCTGGATCGAGAAAGACAGGATATAGTTTTGATTCTGGTTATGGGCATAGTGGAAGTTCGAAAAAGAATGATTTTTATCATTAAATAAAGATATCAAATAAAAAACAGTTTTTTAATTCTTTTTAAAGCTAATCTTTCTATTGTCCTATGTGTTATCCTATCTACTCTTTTTTCTTTTTAGCTTCTTTTCTGATCCATTCTTTATATCGAAATAAGATTTCTTTAGAATCAAAATATCCTAGTCGTTCTTTAATCCTGTCAGCAATTAAATGAAATTGATCGTTGGCTTTGACAACAAAATCGGCTTCTAAAACTGAATCGTCTTTAGTTTCGTTAAAAAGGTCAACGATAGCCTGTTTACATTCTCCTCGTAACACAATATTATTCCAGACTGCATCCCAGTCTCCGGCAAATTCTTTGACCCGGCCGGCCATTCTTTTCAAAATATCGGAATTTCCGTTCTTTAAATCATCGGTAACTTCCAGTTGGTCGGTTTTAGAATTATATACCATCAGATCAACAAAGGCATTTTCTTTTAATGGGTCGTCGTCCCATTCTTTTCGGACTTCAGTAATTCTCAGGATCCGCTTATATTTTTTTAATCCAGAGATGACAGGATTCGTAGTAACAACAATGTCAATAGCTTTAAATGATGTTTTAGGAACGCCGATATCATTGACTACTCGGTCATATACCCCATAAGGAGAATCAGCGTGAATTGTTCCAGCTACCACGTTAGCTGCAGCTCCTACGCGCATAGCTTCAAATAAGGCAATAGCTTCTTTAGATCGTACTTCACCAACAAATATTGCGGAATCGCCCATCCGTAATGTTGATCTAATTCCGATAGCAGGATCAACTTCTGATCCAGGAGATGATAAAGCGGAAGCTACTTTTAACGGCTCGAGATTATATCCTAATGCACGCAAAGATTCTTGCGGAAGTTCAAATGTATCTTCGATGGTAATAATCCTGGCTTTACGCATGATTTCGACAAGGAATGATCCTAGCAATGAAGATTTTCCACTTGATCGTGTTCCAGCAACTAAAATAGTAGCGTTATTTTCAATCAAAAAACTGATCAATCCTGCAGCTAAAGAATTCATATACCTAATCTTTGGCTGCATATATAATGGAAATGTCCAAGGATAATCCCGATGTCTTCTGAAGGAGAAAGCTAATCCTGTTGGGCTTAAGGGAGCAGTAATAGCAGAAACTCTCGAGGAGAAACCTCTTACTTTTAATTCTGTATCTAGAATAGGGTTGGCTTCATCTAACGGCCGTCCGGAGATCAATCTTAATTTTGTCGCCCAAGACTGGACTTCTGAATGAGTAGGATAAACGTTCGTGTAACAATCTCCATAATCCTGATGGACAATGAAAATAGGGAGTTCACCATTCGGCGAGTTGACGTTAACGTCTTGGACTTTTGGATCGGAAAGAAGAAGTTCAATCAAGCCAAAACCTACTGTATATCTCAGCAAAGCTTGAGCCAATAGATCTACTTCTTCTTCGTCTAAACTCATGTTTTTATGCTGTAATAAGTCAGTGATGAGATCTTTGCCGATGTTAAAAAAGACTTCTCTCATTCGCTCAGGGTCGAC
Source organism: Candidatus Woesearchaeota archaeon (assembly GCA_016181345.1). Classification (GTDB taxonomy): domain Archaea; phylum Nanobdellota; class Nanobdellia; order Woesearchaeales; family GW2011-AR9; genus JACOZM01. The sequence continues at coordinate 269 of JACOZM010000071.1, read as the reverse complement.
GAACTCTTCTTTCGTCGGCTTATGTTCGGACATGATGCGTTTAGCATCGTCTAATAAAAGGTAATATTCTTCTTTAAACTGGAACTCTTGCGGAATGAGGTGATACATCACTTTAACATTGTCATCAAAGCCGAAAATATTTACTTGAGCTTTTTCTTTATCTCCAAACTCATAGCTTTCTAAGAGGTTTCCATCAGGAAACTCGCTGATCAGTTTAGTGTGCATAAAGTCCGGCTTCGTCGTAGGATGAAGAGCAATTCCATAGATCT
>JACOZM010000070.1 GCA_016181345.1 Candidatus Woesearchaeota archaeon | reverse complement strand
TAGAAAAAAGGTATGCAGAAGTGATGTTTAATTCATGAAGAACTCTTATTTTAAAAAATATACATTTGCTGAAATAACTAAAAATAACTGAACATAAATATTTAAGAGGAATATATGAACACGCATCGTCAACTGTTAAAGCATATGTTAGTCGGTTTTTCAGGAGCAACGATCAACATTTCAATCATGTATTTTATGACTGATCTATTTGGCTTGCATTATTTCTTTAGCGCAATTTTTGCTTTTTTTTTTTCTACTGCAAATTCCTTTCTACTAAATAAAATGTGGACGTACCGGCATTGGAGTAGTGGCTATAGGAAGCAGGGTATTCGTTATTTCTTAACTTCGTTTATCGGACTGGGGATTAATCTTGCTCTCTTACCATTACTAGTTGAGGTGTTTAATCTCTGGTATCTTATGGCTCAAATTGTTACGATCATTCAATTAGGATTATTCTCTTTTTTTATCAATAAATATTGGGTTTTTTGTCCGATTGTTGAAGATTCAAACGGCAATGTGTTAAACATACAGGTGAAGAAATTTACTCCTCGAAAACGGAAGAGAAGGAGAGCAAAAGGGAAAAAAAAGATATAGTAATATTTAAGTGATATCTTTATACCAAAGAATGTTTAGAGTGTGAGATGCTTTTACACATTTTTATCTTCCTAATTTAATCATTCATTGCCTTCATGATGATTGTCTCTCAGAATCTTTCTAGCATATAACACTCTGGATAGGAAGCCTAAAAATCCTAATATAGATATGGCTATTAAAGAGTATTGGAGATATATTGCCTTCTGGAAGATGATAAAGAAAATGATGCCAAGAATCAAAACAATATACCTATCTCCTTTATCGCCAATCCCTGGCCAGTCAAAGTTTCCGGGAAGGGATTTTTGGGTATAAGCCCATGTTTTTGCATCACCAATCAAGAATGACGCGCCCATCGCCGCAAAACTTTCTAGAGGAAAGTTGATGGAAAATCCGAGATAAATTAAGAACTCTACAGTCTTATCTACGATCGGATCGAGATATCCCCCAAAGCTCGTTTTTTTGCCGGTTATTCGTGCAACTGCACCATCCATAAGGTCAAAGAAGATGCTTAATCCTATGCATATCAATGCGCTAAGAAACTGCTGGCGATAGATAAAGTAAAAGACTAAAAAGCCAGAAATGAGATTCAGAATAGTTATAGCGTTTGGATGCATCCAAGTAAGAAGATAGGCAACTCTCGTTTTTTGGATGATCCATCCTCCGACAGGCCGTAGTTTTTTTATCGTTCCCATAATTGTTTTGCTCTTCTATCCTTTTCTTTTGAGGTTATTTATCCCCCTCTCTTTTATTTACTTCTCTTATTCACTTCTCTTTTCCTTAATGACTTGGTGAGCATAAATCATCCTTTGGATGATGCCTATACCAATGATTGTGGCTTGAGCAAAGAGTAACTTAGAGAATAGTGCATTACTTGGAATAATTGATCTTATTACCAAGAGGATTATTAATAATACTAACCGGTCTGTTCTATCGCCGATAGCAGGCCATTCTCGGTTAGTTGTAGGGATGACTAAGGCCAGTCTTGCTTTTGCATAGCTATGGATCACGCTCCCAGTGGCAACGAGAAAGGCTTCAATCTTAAAACCGGCCAAGGCCAAACCAAAGTAGAATAAGACTTCTACCCATCGGTCAATCATTGCATCTAAATAATTTCCGAATTTAGTCACTTTTCCAGATGAACGTGCTAGACTTCCATCTAAAACGTCCCAGAAGGAAGCTAGGATAACAAAGAGTAAACCCCATCCAAATCGCTGTTTAGATAAAAAGTAGGCAGCCCCAAGGGCCAGAAAGATTGAACTAATGGTGAGCATATTTGGGCTTATCCGCAGTTTTATCAACCCTTGTGCGAAAAAAGAGCTGATCTTTTCAGTTTTTTCTCGCAAGTATAGTCCTAACATTTTTAGTCTCTTTCTGTTGCCTTTCTCTTATGTTACCATTATTTTATTAGGCATATTAAAAACGGTCTTATTATAAATTTTTGGATGAATTATACTTTTTTGGATAATCCTTAAGTATTATGTTTCTTTAAGGAATGATTTAAAAAGTCTTGTTATTGGTCATATTTGGATTAGAGTGAAGCTCAAATGAACTATACGATATTAGATTGTTATACTGATGAAGCGTCTGGGCTGGGAGTGCCGCCGTATTTAGGAACGTATCCAAGATATATCTATGGGATGCTCAAAAAGGAAGGGCATGATGTCAAATATCTTACTATTGATGATCTTCGTTTATGGAAAAAATATCACGGAATAAAAAAAGAGCCGTCGGAAAAAGAGAAAACAAATATTCTTGTTTATAATCTTACGGTAAATGATACCAAAAGTGTTCTTGAAGAGACTGAAGAGCTGATTGTTATTTTGGGGGTTCATGTTCCAGGAAAATATCTTTCGGCTTTACCAGGAACGTTACGTGAAGTTGTTCCGTTACTTAGAGACATTTCTTGTAAAAAAATATTGACAGGGCCGGCAGTTTTAGGAACACAGTTAGAAGGGGGAAAATTTGCGGAAACGAAAGGTTATGAGCAATTCGATGAGATCAAGGATTATGGGCTTCGTTTTGAAGAATTAGAAGAAGTGTCTGATTGAAATTGAAACATCGCGGGGATGCAAAGTAGGAAAATGCAGTTTTTGTACAGAGCCATTGAAAAGCAGATTTGTCAATCGAAGGAAAGAAGATGTGGTTAAGGAAATAGAAGCATATTATCGGCAGGGGGCTAGACTCTTCCGTCTTGGAAAACAGGCAGATTTTTATGCTTCGGATCAGCCGATAGAAATGCTCAAAGAAATTCGTCAGAAATGTCCGGAGATAGAAGTTCTCCAGATTGATAACGTTAATCCTAATTCTGTTGTAGGAAGACATAAACAAAGAGATGGAAAAGAATTAACTGGAGAGGAAATCACTCAAGCTATTGTTAAATATTGCACGCCAGGAAATATTGCAGCTTTTGGTGTCGAATCATTTGATCCAGAAGTAGTTAAAGCTAATTTACTAAATACTTCTCCGTTAATCGCTAGAAAAGCAGTGGAAATTGTCAATAGATATGGAGCTGAACGAGGAGATAATGGCCTGCCAAAGTTCTTACCTGGTATAAATATCATCTTTGGTCTTTTAGGAGAAACGAAAAAAACTCATGATTATAATATTACTGCTTTGAGATCAATGCTTAATGATGGGTTGTTACTGAGAAGAATCAATATCCGGCAAGCAGCAGTTCTTCCGGGAACATATTTAGAACAGCATGGGGGGAATAAGTATTGGCGGAAAAATAATAAATATTACTGGAAATGGAGGAATGAGATTCGACAGACTGTTGACTTCCCGATGCTGAAACTATTGCTTCCGGCAGGAACGATTCTTCATGATGTCTATACTGAAATTTATGACGGTAAAACTACTTTTTGCCGACAATATGGGACGTATCCTTTAGTGATTGGGGTGAAGGGACGAATTCCATTGAAACAAAAGATTTACTAACTTTGTTATTTTTAAAAGTAGATAATAAAAAGATGGTGAAAAAGATGGTTGATAATAAAAAAAGTTATGGACTAATATTCGTTCTTGTGATTGTTGCTTTGGCTTACTTTGCTTTAGCTTTTACTCCAGATACTTCGGTAAGCAATGCGGCATTAATCTCTCCGATAATGCGCCAGAACATCAGTGGGAGCTTTCTTTTAAACGTTTCTTCTGGAGTTTATTTTGGAGGTAATGCGGGTAATCTAACTAATGTCACCGTCTCTTTTTGGAATTCATCCGACCGCCTTGTTTATATCGCTAATTTAACGGATAAAAATATCGGAGTTAACCAAACTTTTAATGTCACTCTTTCGTCTTCAGCTATATTTCTTGATGGGTTCTATAATATTTCTCTCAACTCGACGAATGCTTCAGATGGCGCGTTTTTATTTAACAACTCCGTCTTTAAGAGTGCCTCTCAATTTATCTTTATTGATAATACTGTTCCTAATGTTACCATAAACACGCCAGTGGCTAGGTTTAATTATACTACTGGTGGAACTATAGTCTTTAACGCAACAGTTTTTAATATTTCGGGAACGGCAATCGACCGAGTCATTTTTCAAATAGGGAATACGACGGTGTTTAATGAAACTGCTTCACAACCAGATGTTACTTTATTTAATACATCGGTTGCTGTAGCTAATATGCGTGATGGTAATTGGACAGTAACTGTTTACGCTAATGATACGGCTGGAAATCTAAATAGTTCAGTGTCTACTACATTTGTTGTTGATACTACTGCTCCAGGTATACCTACGTTAGTAAATATGACTAATAGGTATAACGCCTCTGATTCTACTCCTACTTTTAGCTGGAGTGTGAATGATAGTTTAACGTCAACTTTACTCTGTAATTTAAGTATTAATAGTGCGGTGAATGTATCTGGGATTAGTTCTGCAAATAGTACAGTTACCAATTACACACTAACTACTGCTTTAGCGCAAGGAAATCATAACTGGAGCGTAACCTGTACTGATTCAGTATTGTTGAGCAATACTTCAATCTCGAATAACTTCACGATTGATAGTTTAGGGACTGTCTCTTCAATAGCATCGGTGAACTCTAAGACAACTACAGGAAGTTGGTCAAATAATAGGGCTTTAAGCATAGTCTTTAGCGCAAATGATTCAAACATCCATTATTGGAATATATCTGTGTTTAACTCGACTGGAGGCATAGCAAATTCTAGTCAGCAAACAACGGGGAATCTTAGCGCTCAGTCTAATCTAACTGTGGGCTATGATGATAATTTCACGGTAAATTTAACAGTTGTAGATTATGCAGTGAATAGTAATGTCTCTTCATTCGTTTTGAAGGTAGACACTGCTAATCCATCTGTTGGAACAGTTTCAGTAACTGGAATTACTAGTAGTGGAGGAACCCTAACTATTGCGTCTGCCGATGGTAATTCGGGAGTATCTAGCTGTTCTTATAGTGGTGCAGGGACTGGTACAATAATAGGGAATACAGCTACGTTAAGTGGCTTAACAGCAAGTACTGCTTATACGGTTACTGCTAGTTGTTCAGATACAGCAGGGAATACAGCAACAGGGACGGCTGACTTTACTACTGATAGAATTTCCTCGGGAGGAGGATCAACCGGATCATCTGGATCAGCAACTGCGGGTGTTGTAGGTGAGTTTGCTAAAGAAGTATGGACATCAATTAACCAAGGAGAAACGGCTACGGTAGAAGTTGAAAATGGTGAAATAGGATTTACTCAAGTAGACTTTAAACTAAAGGAGACGGTCTGGGGCCCTTGGGTTAAAGTAGAGAAAAAAGAAACTTTACCAAGCAACGTAGACTCATTGGATAAAAAAGTTTACAAGTATGTAGAAGTAACTACTGGAGTAGCGCTTAAAGATAATGTCTTTGAAAGCCCAGTTATTTCCTTTAAGGTTAAGAAAACCTGGTTAGCTGAAAATAGTGTTGCTAAAGAGAATATGGCTTTATTCAGGTATGTGGATGGGAAATGGGTTGAATTGGCAACGACGTTAGGGCAAGATGATGGAACTTATGTCCATTATACTGCAGTAACTCCTGGATTTAGCTACTTTGCTATCGGACAAAGTGCAACAGGTGCAGTTGCGGGAGCGGCTGTAGAAACTGGTGATGTTGGAGCAGGTGCTGTTCCCCCTACTTTAGGAGCTGAAGATGTTCAAGCAGAGGAAGTAGCAGGAGAAGCTGGCGAAGCAGGAGATGTACAGAAAGGGAAGAATATCCTTGTTTGGATTTTAGGTATAGGACTTTTAGGCTTGCTTATCGGCTTAAGTGTTTGGTACTCCAGCCGGCAACAAAAAACAAATCTAAAAAAGCCAAGCTTTGAAATAAAAAGAAGGAGATAAACTTCTCTTTATTATTTTTTATAATTCTCATTTTTTCTTTTTAATTTGTTCTTATTAAGTTTTTTTAAAATATTTTTTTTAATATTTTTTTCCAGTTGGTATTTTTTAGTTATAATTTTAGTTTTGATAGTCTTTTTCCTTCTTGTAGACTATAGAAATTCATTTAAACAAGGAATAGAATATTTTTATTGATGAGCGTAATTATTTATGATCCTGTTTATGGAAAGCAAGAGATTACTGATCCGTTAGTATTAGAGATCATCAATACGCCTGAAATGCAGCGTTTGAAAGGAATTAATCAGTACGGCGTATGGAATCTTCTTGATCCAAAGATATTTACCTCTAGATTTGAACATTGTTTAGGCGTCTATTTCTTGTTAAAGAGATTAGGTGCGTCTCGAGAGGAAGAAATTGCCGGGTTGATTCATGATATTTCTCATACTGCTTTTTCTCATGTTATTGACTACGTTTTTGATGATCAGGTTTCCCAATCTGTCCACGAAAGATTTTATCACCAGACCATTTTTAACTCCGATATCCCCAAGATCTTAGAAAAGTATAATCTTGACGTCCATAGTATTGCTGATGTGACTCATTTTAAGCTGTTGGAAAGAGATTTACCTAATCTTTGCGCAGATAGGATTGATTATTTCTTACGTGATTCTCTCCTCATGGGATTAATCACGCTTGATGAAGTGAATGAAATTATCTCTCATTTAATGGTTAGAGAGAATGAACTAGTTTTTACTGATAAAGAAATAGCCTTAACATTTGCTTATCAATTTATGGAGATGGGGGATAAATTATGGAGTCCACCGATTCAATCAGGAAGCTATCAGCTGATGGGTGATCTCTTAAAGGAGGCTCTTGGAAAGAGGATCATTACCGAGGATGATTTTTTTAGTACTGATATAGAATTGCTTGAAAAATTAAAAGCAAGTAATGATCCTTGGCTTATAGATCAATTGAACTTAATGAATTACGATTCCATCAAAGAAGGAACTCTTTCTGATTACACTTTCAAAACTATTACTAAAGCACGTTATGTTCTACCTAAAATTGTTGTGGGGGATAAAATTGTTTCTCTTATTGATGATGATTTACATACAGCAGTCAATAACTTTAAGTTAAAAATAAATCAAGGATATTATATTAAGATTGTTAACTCTCCTAAATCTATTGATTTGGTTAAACAGATTAAACCAATTAAACTTTCTAACGGGATTCGTTCTAAGGAGGTTACGTTAGGTAGATATCAGCATTATAAAGGAAACTACTATGAAGTTCTCCATACCGGATGGCATAGTGATACTCATGAGGATTATGTTGTTTATCGTGGATTGTATAATTCTGAAGAATTAGGAAAAAATCCTGTTTTTGTAAGGAGTGTTCGTGATTTTATTCAGAATGTTATTGTTGATGGTGAAGAAGTCCCGCGCTTTAAGTTTTTAGGTGAAGAAGCTTTAGGAGAAGAAACTTTAGGGGAAGAGGGAATTGAAGAAAATTCTAAAACTAATCTTAAAGTTAATCTTAAAGAAAAGTTTAAAGAAAATTTTGAAGGTTTAGACTGGCCGAGAATACGACAGTCATTCTCTTTCTTAAAAGAAATTGAAAAGTTAAAGTATGTTGAACGAGCTATCATGCTCTCTGGACATGAACGATTTGAGAATACTGCAGAGCATACTTGGCATATGGCGATGATAGTTTTAGTGCTTCGAGATTTATATCCTCAAGCTGATGTAGAGAGAATGTTAAAAATGACGCTCGTTCATGATCTTGTAGAAATCTATGCAGGAGATACGCCGTTATATGATGATGCTGGAAGAATGAATAAGAAAGAACGTGAAGAAGAAGCTGCACGAAAGCTCTTTTCTCAGTTACCTTCTGATTTAGAAGCAGTGTTTCACCAGCTCTTTGCTGAATTTGAGGATCAGATGACTGAAGAATCGAAGATAGTACGGGGATGTGATGAGCTACAAGCAGTTATGCAAAATATTCTATCTGAAGGAAAAACTTGGAAGGATAAACGATTAGATCATTCTTGGCTTCTAAGTAGGTCTAGGAAGAAGATGGGAGACGATCCTATTTTTCAGCAATTATGTGATTATTTGTTTCAAGAAATTAAAGATAGAAATTTGGCGTGGAATAATCGGGAAGGACGTTGATTTCTATTTGAAGGTAATTTGTTATATTATCATTTTACTTTTTTTACTCTACTAAACTCATTGCGGTAACATCTATAGTGTAATACCTTTTGTTTGGATCTGGCTTAAATTGGTCTTTTGGAAGTGAAGTAAGAGATATTCCAGTTTCGGCAAGTGCTGCGCATAATTGTTCTGGTTTAACTCCGTTATAAGTTACAACGAAAACTAGGTCTGGGTCTTTTTCATAACTTAACCTTGCTTGATGAGTAATATCTCGAATAGTATATCCATTTTCTACCTTTGGCGTTTGTTCTGATCTTGCAGGAGCAAGTCGAATTAGATTCGCATTTAAGAGATAAAATTCAGAATTGGAAGGATGATCGTTTGGAGAGAATTCTACTGCTTGCAATCCTTCTTTTTTGAACGCAGCAGTTAATTCGTCTAAAGAATGAGGTAAATTATGATCAACAACGATACCTATAGTGCGCTCATTTCTATCTTTTAAAGCACTTTGAACTGCGTCACTAACAGTAATATAGCTATCTATCGCCATTAAAATAGTAGAGATGATAACTTCTCTTTAAAAAGATAATTGTTCTTCATTAAATAAATACTTTTAAACATCGTTTGATTAATAATCTTTTTTCAGTCTAAATTCTTGTTGTCATTTCGGTCTTAAAAATAATCCTTAATCTTCTGATGAAGTTCTTCATGAGCTAACCAAAGAACTAGAATTATTGCATCAATACTAACTGCATAATGGTCTAATCCAAATTCTGGGCAGAAAGTAGTCAGTGTTTGCAGAGGCCAAAGCATGCTCGTATATCCACCGTAAAGGCAGTCTAATACTAAATGGAAAAACCAGCCGAAAGAAATGACATATGATATTTTTGCCCACGTCTTAAGGCGATTAGCAATTTTATTTTTTTTCTTTGTATGGAGACTATAAAGAATCATTCCTGCTAGAAGAAAAGCTATTGGCCAAACAATAGAATGACTAAAAACTCCATGAAAATATGTTCCAACTCCTGTTATAAGACTAAACATCCAGGACAAAGGAATATCAATATCTGGCAATAGTCCGGCAATCCCTCCAATGACAAGGAGATAGCGAGGAAAACGATGTTTGCCAAAGATATAATGCCGGAAAAAATCAAGTACAACGATGGTCAAAAGGATATGAGTAACAGCATAAGCCATCTGATAGGGAAATTATTTGAGAATTTAAAGCTTATTGTTTTGATATCTTCTGATTTTCTTTATCTTACTTTCTATGTGCATAGCGCCGCCATCAAAAACGAAAATTCTAAGCAGAAGTTGCTTCAAAATGTGATCTACAACTTTATTATTTTCGTCCAGTAGCCTTTTCGTAAAGCGTATTTTCTTGATGGCTTATTGGCGGCAATACACATACCTTACTTTTATATCTTAATCTTAAAAATGAAAAAAATAAAGAAGATGTTTTACTGTTTTATCAGCCTCTACGTGTTGCTTCTAGTTTAGCTCTATATTCTTTTGCATTAGGGTTATGCAGTTCATTTCCTCGGCAGTATGGAAGACCTCGTTCTCTTAGTTCTTGGAGAGGGCAATAGTCGCCAGCCTCACAATATTGCGTTCCTTGATTTGACAATTGAAAACGACCTCTTCCAACTGTTCTTTCCACAGCGCTTAAGCAGTCTTTCACTAGATGATGAAGACCATCTCGTTCGTTTCGTATTTTTTGCGATAAATAATCTGCCATAGAAAAAGTTTGTGATATATGTTTTATATATTTATCGCTCTTAGAACCTAGAATTTTTAGTCTCGATTAATGATAGGATTAACCTCTTCTACTTATGGTAAGGCTCATTGTTTAGAATACTAAATGCGCGGTAGAGTTGTTCTACAAATAATGCCCTGGCTAATTCATGTGGCATGGTCATTTTTGATAATGAGATCTTTTCGGGGCATTTTTTTAAAAATTCTTCAGGAAAACCTTCGGCAGGGCCGAGGATAAAAGTAGTATTTTTGTTTTCTAGCATCTTTTTTTTAATGTATTGGCTGAATTCTTTAGATGTAAATTCTTTTCCTCTTTCGTCAAGAAGGATAAGTTCAGAAGTAATATCTTTGGGAAGATGTTGCGATTCGAGATATTCGACTTTAGAATACTTTGTTAGCCGTTGAAGATAGTCATTTATCTTCTCTCGGCAAAATTGGTCTTTTACTTTTCCGATACCTAAGATTCTTATCATTGTCTACTTTGAAATTTAATAATCTTCTTTAATGAAAATATTGAAGATAAACAATGGACCTGCCGACAGACAAAGGAGATCTCCTTTGAGCCGGCAGTTCCAAAAACAATGGACCTGCCGAGAGTTGAACTCGGGTCACACCGCTGCCAGCGGTGTATAATAGCCGTTATACGACAGGCCCGTAAAGAGGAGATAAATAGCCTTATTTTTTAAACTTAACCCAAACTTTAATAAACCAAAAAATAATCCTTAAATCATGGAAGAGGTTGTTCGAAAAGAAATTCTGTATGATTTAGACCGAAGTATCGCTATCCTTAAAACAGAAGAACTACAGGATATTGAGGAATTAAAGGAATTGAGCAATCATGCTATCGATGATGTAGCAGCTCACAAGGATTTAGATTTAGTAACCATTACTGTTTTAATCTATTCCCTATATAAAACATGTAAATCATTAGGCAAACGAGATCATGATGCAGTTCTGCGGGAGTTAGAGAATGCGAAGAGATATTTGTCTCAGCATAGTTTCAGCAGATATAATAGTTCTGTAAGAAATATTTTTACAATTATCCGGCGAAGTGATGAAAAAGTTAAAGAACATTTAAACGATGTCATGCATGCTGCTAAGATCAAGAAAGGAACTGTTTTGTTAGAGCGAGGATTGTCAATCGGACAAGCAGCAGGATTGATGGGGCTATCAAACTGGGATTTACAGTCTTATGCGGGGAGAAGCACTGCTCTAGTTCAGCATCAAGAGATTATTCCAGTGAAGAAGAGAGTTTTAGCCGCATTGAAGATCTTTGGAGTGAGTTAAATGATAAATAATTGTTTTTATGGTGGTGGTGTTAATGACTAAATCTATCTTTTTTGACACTGGACCTTTGATCTCTTTAACGATGTCAAGGCTCTTATGGATTCTGCCTGTGTTAAAAGAAGAATTTGGTGGGAAATTTTATATTACTCCTGCAGTTAAACGGGAGCTGGTAGAAAGGCCTTTAAGCATTAAGCGATTTAGTTTTGAAGCATTACAGGCATTGAAGTTGATTCGTGATGGAGTATTAGAAGTCTATGAGGATATCCCGCAAAAGAAAATTGCCACACTGATTAGTTTGGCTAATCAATCTTTTTTTATCGATAAAAAATCTATTGATGTCATGCAGGAAGGAGAAATGGAATCGATTGCTTCAGCATTGCAGCAAGAGTCGTCAGCAATCGTGACTGATGAAAGGACGTTACGGCTCTTTGTTGAGAATCCTAGTGAAATGAAAAGCCTTTTAGAACGGCGGTTTCGCAAGAAGATTATGACGAAGCATGACAATATGAACCAATTCAGTCGTCAGCTTCAAGGTGTTCAAATTATTCGCTCATCCGAATTAGTTTCTGTTGCTTTTAAATTAGGTTTGCTAGATGATTATGCGCCTCTGCAGAAAAATGGTAGAAAAGTTCTCTTAGATGCTATATTGTGGACGGTAAAATATAATGGCTGCGCGGTTACTGAGCAGGAAATAGATGAATTGGAAAATTTCTTGCTGAAATCGAAGCCGTATACACCTTAGTTAGTTTTAAGAGTAAGATGGGCCTCAATTATCCTTCGGCAGTTTTTATTCTTGCAGTTGCATATCATTCCTAACTGAGGAATGTCTTCTTTGCTATAATCGATAGTAATCTCTTCTTTTTTTAGGATATCTCTCTGGGCTATATTTTTTCCTTCAATAATTATAGTATTAGGAGAGCAGGAATGGTTAAGAAATCTGGAAGGAGATCGAAGAAGAGTGTTGTTCTGCACAAATTTTCTTTCGGCTGGAGATAGAGAGTTGATCTGCTCTTTAGTCAGTTTCACTAGACAGGGTTCCCAGTTGATGATAAGGTCTCCCCTTTTAAACTCTTTATTAGTAAAGACTCCTAAGCCGTTGATAGGTGATGGCAAAATAGTTAAATTGTTCATCAGCCATTCTTAAAGAGGAATATTTATAAAAATTCTTTGGTTATATCAATATAATGGAATTAGAATTCGACTTAAACATGTCAGTAGATGAAAATGCCGGGATCTATTTTGACCTCTCAAAAAAAGCAAGAAAAAAAGTTGAAGGGGCTAAAAAAGCATTAGAAGAAAGCCGGAAAAAATTATTGGAATCACAGAGCAAAGAAGATAAATTCTGGCAGGAAGAAGAGAAAAAGAAAGTAACCTCAGAACGGAAAAGGGAATGGTATGAGAAATTTCATTGGTTCATCTCTTCAGAAGGGTTTTTATGCATTGGCGGGAAGGATGCGACGTCAAATGAGATTGTCATCAAAAAGCATACGGATAAAGAAGATCTTGTTTTTCATACAGATATGTCCGGAAGCCCGTTTTTTGTTGTTAAGAAAGGCTCTGCAGCGAGTGAGAAGACTCGGATGGAAGCGGCTCAAGCAGTTGGAGTATATTCTCGGGCATGGAAGTTAGGCCACACGACGGCTGATGTTTTTTATGTTCAACCGGAACAAGTGACAAAAGAAGCGCAGTCTGGAGAGCACTTAGCTAAAGGAAGTTTTATGATTATGGGAAAGACGCTTTATCTCTATCCCCGATTAGAATATGCGATTGGATTGGTTCGAGTGGAGAGTGGAGAAGCCGATAAAGAAAATCATCCAGATGGAAAATCCATCCAAGAGCAAGTTATTGGCGGGCCTGTTTCAGCAGTTTCTTCCAAGACGGCTAATTTTATCATTGTTATTCCAGGAAAGGAAAAGAAAAGCAGTTTAGCTAAGAAAATTAAACAGAAGTTGAAGGGCGGAGATTTAGATGAAATCATTAAATTTCTTCCGGCAGGAGGAGGGGAAGTCAAATGAGAACTATTGAATTATTAGGGGAACGGCAACAACGAGAAGGAGAAACTCCCTGCGCTTTGTTTGTTTTGGTTCGTGGATCGGAAGTTTACCGAGTTGAGAGTGGCCACTCTCGATTTGATGAAGTACATATTGATCCTGCTCGAGTACGCGGTTCAAGTTTTGGTGATGAAGTAGGGTTACGATATCAAGCAGTCTTTAAGGTTAAAGGTGATCCGCAAGACTCACTTCCAGATCTTTTGGCTTGGGCAAGAGATCATTATTCACAGGCGAGAATGTAGCTCTTAGAGGATAAATTTATGAAAATAA
>JACOZM010000069.1 GCA_016181345.1 Candidatus Woesearchaeota archaeon | reverse complement strand
GTAAGAAAGTAGGCGTTAAGAGCATTGCTATGGGTATTTGGGAATGCCGAAAATGTACAACAAAATTTACTGGTAAGGCTTATACCGTTTAATCACAGAAAATCTATTAGGTGTAAAAATGTATTACTTATGTTTTGATTGTGGAAAAAAAGTCGAAGACGAATATGTTAAAACTAGGGTGAGATGCCCATACTGCGGTGGAAAAGTTCTCTATAAGGATCGAAGGACCGTAGTTAAAGTAAAGGCAAGGTAACTGTAATAAGATGAGTTCTGACAAAGTTAATCAGCTTCAAGTTCTTCAGCATAATCTACAGAATATTTTAATGCAGAAACAACAGCTTGAATCTCAAGTTGCAGAGATTGATTCAGCCTTAGAAGGTCTTACATCAACAGATAAGGCATATAAAATTGTTGGCAGGATTATGATTGCTTCTGCTAAAGAAGATTTACAGAAAGACTTAGAAAGCAGTAAAGAAGTTCAGGAATTACGGCTGAAGAATCTTGTCAATCAAGAAAGTTCTCTAAAGAAAAAGTTTGCCGAAGCTCAAGAAGAGGCAATGAAAGAACTGAAAAGCAAACAAAAATAATCTTCTGAATACTTACAGATATCTGCTCTTGTTTTAAGATTAATTCTTTTTAATCCTAAATTTTGACTTCATAAAGAGAGAATTTGGTACGTACAATAAGTCACCTCTTTCTGTCCGTATTTCCGTTTCTAAGTACCCTATACGTTCTACAACTCCATAGATCTCTTTGATATCGATCCTATAGCCTTCTTTGATATTGCTTCTTTTCTGGATCAAAAGCCAGCCGATAAAATTAGGGATAACATCTTTTAATCCGACGAGAGAGGTAAGGATGATAAGCATTAAGATAGCTCCAACAAGTAAGTAGAGAACCACGGACTTTAATCCTAATTGATCTAAAACAAGGACGACGGTGAATAGGTAGATAACATAAGAGACAATATTGCTTATTATTTTTTCTAAGTCATACGTTACATTGACTTTTGCCATAATCTTATTTAATTCTAGCTCTTTCAAAATCCGCTGAAGGATTTTTTTAACGATCATCCCCAGTCCAAATCCAGCTAGAAGTATCACAATGCTGATAGTGATGTTATAGGCATAACTTTCTATGGTTTTTAAGATATTGATCATTATAGAGATAGTCTCTAGTTTTCTTTATAAAAATTGCGAAAACAAAAGCTTAGTAGAAAATGTCGCGAATGCAAAAAATGCGACAGCGATCTCATTTTTGCACAGAAATAAAGTCGTTGCTTCATTTCTTGTGTCGCCAGCAGGCATAATCAGCTTCGTCAGATAAGCCTACTCTGCAGTTCATCTCACTTATTGTTCATCTACTGAACAGCTGCCTGCGGGACATTTTCTACTAAGCCGAAAACAAAAGAGAAGAATATTTCTTCCTTGATGGGATGAGCGCCAGGAGAAAGACGCATTAGCCTAGCCAAGGCAAAGGTTTTAAAAGTAATTCTTCTTCTACGTCTTGTATGGTCGATTATAACCAAAAAATCAAGGAATTTGAAGAGGAGCTAAAAAAAACAAAGTACAACAAAGCTACTCAAGGCCACATTGGTTTAGTAAAAGCAAAAATAGCTCAGTTAAAAGAAAAGCAGGAATCTCGCGGAGTAAAAAAAGTAGGACGTTCAGAACACGGGTATTCAGTACGAAAATCAGGAGATGCAACTGTCCTTTTGCTTGGTTTTCCCTCTGCTGGAAAGTCAACCTTACTGAACAAGCTTACTGGTGCTAATTCCGAAGTTGCTGCCTATGCCTTTACTACGTTGACGGTAATTCCTGGAATGATGGAATATAAACAAGCAAAGATCCAGATTTTAGACGTTCCTGGAATCGTTGCCGGAGCAGCCTCAGGAAGAGGGCGAGGGAAAGAAGTTTTAGCCGTCATCGCTAACGCAGATTTAGTATTGATGGTTGTCGATGTTAACTATCCTGAGCACTTTCCGGCCATCTTGAGAGAAGTATGGGAATCTAGAATTAGGCTGAATAAAAAGAAACCAGAAGTATTCATCAAGAAGAAAGCTATGGGGGGAATCCAGATTGGAAAAACAGTCCCTTTAGAGATTGACGATGATACATTAAGAAAAGTTATGCGGGAATTTAAGATAAATAGTGCTGATGTTCTTATCAGAAGCCCAATTGATATTGATGATTTCATTGATTGTATTGAAGGAAATAAGAAATATATGCCGGCAATAACTTGTATTACAAAGGTAGACTTGGCTACTGCTGCTAAAGTAAGCCAGATAAAGAAAGAATTAAATGCCGACATCGTCATCTCTGCTGAGCAAAACTTAAACCTTGAGTCCCTGAAAGAATTGATTTTTCAAAAGCTTGACTTTATTCGGATCTATATGAAAGAGCCGAAGAAAGACGCAGATATGAATGTTCCGATGATAGTATTAAGAAATTCTTCTATCCGTGATATCTGTGATAAATTACATAAAGATTTTTCTAAAAAATTTAAATTTGCTCGAGTCTGGGGAAAATCAGCTAAACATCCTGGACAGCGTTTGATGCTTAACCACGTTCTTCAAGACCAAGATATCTTAGAGATACATATGAGATAGGATTCTTTAACATTAATGGAGGCATGATTTTTAGTTTCAATATTTTTAAATAGAAGAGTACCTTTAAGTTCTTATGTCTTTAAAAGAGCTCGTTGAAGGATTTCAAGCAGGGAGAGAAAGCCGATCAATCATTACTCAGCTCCGTCTTGATGATGTTGATATCCATTCTCCGGGAGGACGGAGCAGAGAAGATGTCCAACGTCTTCAGGAGTTAAGAACAGAAGAATTTAATCGACCTTTTACTGGGTACCTTGCTTTGGCAGTGGGAAGATGGGTTTGCGGGAATCCAGTAACCAGTGGTAGGAATGACTCTTATCTTCGTGATCAAGGAATTTTTCAGACTGCGCCTTATTAATTGGTTAATCTTCTTAACCAGTTCTCCACTCAAATAAGTTTTTTCTTTCTGAACATACTAAGTGCTTTAATGAGATTTCTCTCTTCTTCTGGGGAGGTCATTTCTCTTCTGTCAATAATCTTTTCAGCTTCCTGGATTGAAACTAGATATCGAGAAATAGTTTCTCCTTCTTCTAGTTCCTGTCCTACGTCTTCTAAATCCCAAGCTAGAAAGCAATAAAATTTTCGATCTAAGGTATTCCAAGGTGATTCTTCTTTATGGAGCAATTCAATTCTTCGGGCAGAAAATCCTGTTTCTTCCTGTAGTTCCTTTAAAGCTTGCTCTCGTATCTCCTTTTCAGAAACATCATATTTTTCAACTTTTCCCCCTGGAAGGACAATACACTCTTTTCCCTTAAGCATTTCTTTAATTAAGACAATTCTTTTGTCTTTCGTCAACGCAACTATCGTTACATTTGGCGGTCTAACAATAACCCAGAAAGTTTTTTCTATATTCTTTTTTTCTTTACCTTTTGCATCACTATTTTTTAGAACAACACGCCGTTCTTCTACTTTAAAGATAGGGCATTCATAGGCTATCTTTCTTGAGATTATTTCTGGATTTTTTTTCATCAAAGTGGTTAAAGAGTAAAACTTTATAAAAATACCTGCTTAATGAACTAGTATGTGCGGAATTGTCGGAGTATTTGGTCATCCGGAAGCGAAAAAAAAAGTTCAGCAAGCGATAGCCATCTTAAAAAATAGAGGAAAAGACGGAAGTAAATTTCTTTCCATTAATCCTACATCTGTATTTGGGCATACGTTGCATGCCGTCGTCAACAATGTTCCTCAACCAATTCAAGGAAAAGGGATCTTAGTTGCTAATTGTGAAATTTATAATTGGCGGGAGCTACAAAAAAAATATAAGTTAAAAGCAAAAAACGACGCCGAGGTATTATTGCACCTATTAGATAGGTTTGGAATAAAGAAATTAGAGCAGTCAGGACAGGCAAACAAATTAAAACTATCAAAACCATTGAAATTATCGGATCAAGTAGAACAATCAACCCTATCCACTCTATCAGAGGTATTAAAACAATTAGATGGAGTTTATGCCTTTGCTTATTATCAGAACAATTGCTTGATTTTAGCCCGTGATATTTTAGGAGAGAAACCGTTATGGTTTGCGCACGAAGAGGGCAGTTTCGCGTTTGCTTCTGAAAAAAAAGCTCTGGAAAAACTGAATTATACTTACATTCGTGAATTACACCCGCGGCAAATTCTTGTTTATGACATAAATCAAAAAGCAGTAAGGTTTATCCAGCAGACATTCTTTAGCTCTCAACCAGAGCAACATGACGACTATTCGGCCATTTGTAAAAAAACAGCCAGATTACTTGCTCAAGCTATTAATAAACGGATTCCATCTAAAAAACTTGGCTTGTTATTCTCCGGAGGGTTAGATTCTACGTATTTAGCTCACTATCTAAAACAGAAAAAGATACCTTTTACCTGTTACACGGCAGTATTGGATACAAAAGAGACGCAGCCCACGGATCTGATCTATGCGGAAAAAGCAGCTAGATCTATGGGGTTGAAACTCAAAGTAAAAAAAATACCTCTCTCACGTATTCCAAGTTACTTGAAGAAGGTAGTTCCTCTTATTGAAGATAATAATGTTACTAAAGCAGGAGTAGCCTTAACTTTTTATGCTGCATGTGAACTGGCTAGTAAAGATGGATGTAAAGTCATCTTTTCCGGATTAGGCAGCGAAGAAATATTTGCAGGTTATGAGCGTCACAAACTATCCTTAGATCTTAACCTAGAATGCGTCTCGGGCTTGCGTAAACTTTACGAACGTGATTTATATCGTGACGATGTCGTTACGATGCATCATGGACTAGAATTACGTCTTCCTTATCTAGATTTAGACTTAGTGAACTACGCCTTAAAAATTCCGGCTAAATATAAAATTAAGGAAGGACACAGCAAATACATTCTGCGATTTTTAGCAGAGAAACAAGGCGTATCGCATGAATTGGCTTTTCGTAAGAAAGTAGCAGCCCAATACGGTTCTAGGATAGATTCTGCTTTTGAAAAATTAACTAAAAAAAATAATTTATCCATTAAATCTGCATATATCTACCAGTTCTATCCTCGCCAGAATTTACGTTTAGGTGTCTTATTTTCTTCAGGAAAGGATTCTACGTATGCTGCTTATATTATGCAACGGCAGAATTATCAGCTTAGTTGTTTGATAACGTTAAGATCTAAAAACAAAGATTCCTACATGTTTCAAACTGCGGGAATAGAAGTGGTAGACTTGCAAGCACAAGCTATGAATCTCCCGTTAATAACTCAAACTACACCAGGAGAAAAAGAAAAAGAATTGCAAGACTTAAAACGGGCTTTACAGACAGCTCAAGAGGAATATCATATTGATGGGATAATTACTGGTGCTTTAGCTTCAACGTATCAGCGTGAGCGTATCGAAAATATTTGTGAAGAATTAGGGTTAAAAACCTTTTCACCGCTATGGCATAAATTGCAAGAGCAGGAGATGTCTGAATTGCTTGGACAAGGATTTAAATTTATTCTTACAGCGATAGCTGCCGATGGTTTAGATAAACGTTGGCTTAATCGGATCATGACTAAAGAGGATGTAGAAAAACTGAAGGCGATGAACCAAAAGAATGGTCTTAACGTTGCTGGCGAAGGGGGAGAGTTTGAGTCTTTAGTATTAGATTGTCCTCTATTTAAGAAACGAGTAGTTATCAAAGAGTTTGAAATAAAAGAGGACGGAAAAAATACAGCTCGGCTGATCATAAAAAAAGCCTATTTGGAGGAAAAATGAAACTTAAGAAAGTCATGTGCTTCGGCACGTTTGATCTCCTCCATCCAGGACATTTGAACTACTTCCAGCAGGCTAAATCACACGGAGATTATTTGATTGTCATCATAGCCAGAGATAAAACGAAGGTAAACGAAAAGAAGCCAACAATATTTTCGGAAAAAGAGCGATTAGCTATGGTGAATAGCTTAAAGATTGTTGACGAAGCAGTTTTAGGAGATGAAGTTGATCATTTTAAGGTTATTAGGGAAAAAAATCCTGATGTCCTCTGTCTTGGCTATGATCAAAAAATGACTGCAGAGGAACTAAGCAAAAAGCTTAACTCCTTGGGAATGAATGCAAAAGTTAAAAAACTTAAGCCTTATCATCCTCAAATGTTTAAAAGTTCTCTTTTGAAAGAGAAAATAACCCAACATATATAACTTACCTCGCTTTATTTCCTTTAAACCTTTCATGCCTTTCAACAATAGGTAGATAGAAGTCATCGTAATCGTTCATTTTCCATTTAACAAAAAATAAAAGGGGGTGAAAAAATGGGATTATATGAAACAGTAGTAAAGAGCTATGGTGCATACGCATACACATTAGCAAGAGTTCTGTTTGGGTTGCTATTTTTCCTGCACGGCGTTAGTAAGTTTTCAAAGGGTATGCCGCAAGGATTGATGCTAGTAGCTGGAGTTATCGAATTGCTTGTTGGATTAGGCGTATTTACTGGATTCTTTACACGATTGGCAGCAACAGGCGGAGCAGTTATGATGGTTGTGGCGTATTTTAAAGTACATGCATTTACTGCTTTGAGTCCGCTAGCTAACGGGGGGGAATTAGCAGTACTATTCTTCTTGGGCTTCCTGCTCTTAGCAGTCCATGGCAACGGATGGTTAAGTTTAGAAAAAGCCTTGTTGAAAAAAGAAGTATTCTGATGATACTTCTTTTTTATTTTTCTTTCTCTTTTATTTTATTATGTATAGAAATCAGCAGCGATTCTTGTTAAGATTAATGTCTTATTAAGATTAATGAATAAGAGTAAGCAAAAAACTTGTGTCTTTCTTTGCTGAAATACTATGGGGTTGATGGGGCTTCATCTGGATAAGGATTCCTGGCTTCATAATAATAGGCTCATGGGCTAATAGAAATACACCTTCTCCTTCAATAATATAGACCGTTCCCGCTTTTGTGCTAGTGTGCTCGTTAATGCCAGTATTTGCTGCCATGGAAAATAAAGTGATATTTAATTTGTCAGAAGCCATCACTACTTTAGAGATTATTCCTCCATCTGAATAAGAGATCATCTTTTGCAGATCATAGTTTGTTTTCATCTATTTAAAAGAGAGACTATTCTATTTAATATTTACGTAATAATCTTTTTTTCCCAGCCAACTATTTTAATAAATGGTATAGAAAACTATCTAAGAGTATAAAACAAGTCATAAATACAAATTCAAAAAATAACTTCAAAAGAATAAAGATTTAATCATTATCTACTCTTGGTGCAAGAATGAAGCTCAGCAATAGCCTGTCGGTAACTTTATATTCCAACTTTAACGGATAGTCATTGTTAAAATGCAAAGACACTTTGTCATGCAGCTTACTTCCAGCTATCATCTTCTTCAAATATTCCAGTGAATATTTTGCTTTATACTTCTCTTCATCTTTTACTGTTATAACCGTATGTTCATCATTTCGTATTTCAATAAATGCCTTTGATAGATCTCCTTCAGCTTTTACTGATAATAGCTCTTTTTCCCCAAGAAATGTAACTGATTCAGCAACGACAGAAACATCCTCAATTGCTTCACTCAAGACTTGTGCATCCATCTGGATAGAAACTGGAAAAGTTAATTGTGGAACTTTTTGTTCTTTATCATCTAGTTCTAATGTTGGGATAGAAAATGACCTTAGCGTATTGCTCTTCAACTGAATCTTGAGCTTATTATCTTCTGTTTCTAACGATAAGATATCATCTCCCTTGGCTCTTCTTAATATTTGTTTTAAATTATTCAGGTTGATGGCAATCTCCTATGGTTTTTTAACATCATATTGGGTAAAAGAACTGCTTAATAGCCTAAACACGACCATTGCTACATTTGCCGGGTCCATCGCAATAAGTTCTAGCCCGTCTGAATTTACTTTAAATTTAGCTTCGGAAACAAGCTCAGAAATGATAGAGATGCTTTCCTTAAAATATTTTGGTTCAGCTAAGACTACTTTCATGATTTACCCCCTAGAAATCCAGGAGGAGAGATGCTTTATAAAATTTGTTGTTGTAGAGTGGTTATAAGAAAAACGGCGATTTCTCGCGTGATAATTTATTTAAAATGTTCTTTTATCCCCGTCGCTAAGAATAGTCGTATTTTTAAATCCTAATCCTGCTGCCATCTCTGCTAGCATTCTACCTTTTTCAGCTCCTGCATGGATCGGGATAATATTCTTCGGCTTGATCATCTCTAATAGATCACGATGGTCTTCTAATGCTCCATGTCCAGAAACGTGAACATCAGTGAAAATTCTCACGCCTGTTTTTCGCAAGGATTGTTCTAGCTTTTCCCTATTTTTGATATTGATTTCTACAGGAATAACTTGACAGCTAAAAATGACGACATCTCCCGAATCAAAATGAAAGTTTAATTCATTTCTTGCTAACCTAGAAAGAATTGCTTTCGGCTCTCCTTGGTGTCCGGTGCAGACAATAAGATATTTTCCCTTTCCCTCTTTTTCTATCTTTTTAAGTATCTTCTGAATCTTATCACCATGGTTAACAAATTTTACATCTTTTTGAAAATTGACTAAATTAATCCGTTCTGCGGCCGTCACATATTTATTGAGTGACCTTCCTAAAAATATTATTTTTCGATTGAGTTCTTTTCCGAGTTGAACGATACTCTTAAGCCTGGCCATATGCGAAGAAAAGGTTGTTACAATCATCCCTTTTCCTAAGCTATTGACTCCAAGCATGACATTTTTTAACATCTCTCGTGCAACAGATTCTGAAGGGCATTTCCGATGAGCATGTGCATATAAGGTATTCATGATAACTATCTCAATACCTTCCTTGCCTAATTCCGTCAAACGCTTATAGTCGGGCTTCTTGCCTAGGACTGGTTGGGGATCTAACTTAAAATCATTGACGTACATAACGTTTCCATAAGGGGTGTGGATAACAACAATAGCTGCCTGTGGGATAGAGTGGGTAATGGTTACAAACTCAACTTTTATTTTTTCAGAAACAGTATAGGTCGCTCCTAAATTTAATGGGATAAGACGATTTTTTAAATCTATTTTTTCGTCCTGAAGAATACTTTTTAAAATTTCAATCGCATAAGGGGTGCTGACGACAGGAGCTTTTGAAAAGAGCGGTGCAGCAAAAGGAACAGCACCTAAGTGATCAAGATGGCCATGAGAACAAACAATCGCTTTTACCTTCTCCTGCCAATCTTCCAGAAAGCCATAATCCGGAACAGCATGGGCCTTCAAAAGATCCCTATAGTTCTTACCTTGAACGTCTTCTCGGTCTTCAGTAAATCTAATATAGTCTTCCATGCATAATCCCATATCAAGAATAATAACTTCTTCATCGATTTTTATCGCTACAGAATTCCCTTCAGTTTTAGAAAATCCCCCAATGGCGCAAATTTCAATAGGCATAAGGGAAAGCATACTATTTTAATTTAAAAGCCTATCGAAAAGAAATATTAAAATAGTACTGTATATTTAACGTATTATGAAAATCAATCTTCTTTTTTTGCTGGTTGTAGTCATCATGGTTGGCTGTTCTCAGAGCAGCAATATTCCAAATTCTCCTCCTTTTGAAAATGAAACTGAATATTCTTCATATGATCTACTCAAATCTGAAATAGAAAGTATGCTGCAACGCGAAGGGATCAGTCCTGATATATATGATCAGATAGAAATGAAAATCAGAGTACTAGAATCAGAAGGAATCGATACTAAAGAATTGGATCAACTCCTTGCTCAATTATCTGTTGGTGGTCGAAAAGAAAATATCACCCGGCTCGAGACCACAAAAACAACCTATGACCTACTTAAGTCGGATTTAGAAAGCTTAGTCGAAGCTGAAGGCATTCATCCTCAGCTCTATGAAGACTTACAAAAAAAAGTTGATCAATTGGCAGCTCAAGGTGTAAACACCGATGAATTAAGATTACTTCTTGCACGCTTACCGGTTGGAGGTAAAGAAGAGATAAAGACTCAACCCATTCAGCAAACAGGCCCCACTATTTGGCATAATATGGAAGAGGGTACGTGGGAGCCTCGAGGAAA
>JACOZM010000130.1 GCA_016181345.1 Candidatus Woesearchaeota archaeon | reverse complement strand
TTCAGTTTCTTCATCTCCGGAAAGAAGGCTAAGGGATTAGCTTTGTAAGAAACGGAGACGGTGAAGAAGATGAAGTGAACCTTTAAAGAAAATACACGTTAGTTGAATTAAATAAAAGATGTGTTAAAAACTTTAGTGAGACTCTTCATTTCAGAAAAAAATATAAAATAATTAAAGAAATTAAACATTCATGGCAAAAGAAATACCTAGAATTGTTGTAGGTGTAATAATTTATAACAAAAACCATGAAATCTTTCTTGCCTGCTCACATAAATGGAATAACAAATGGGTCGTTCCTGGTGGTCATTTAGAGATAGGTGAAACTCTTCAAGATTGTGTTAAAAGGGAAGTAAAAGAAGAAACAAACATTGATGTTTCAGATATAGAATTAGTGGAGATACGAGAAAGTATTTTTCCTAAAGAATATCATCAAAAAAGACATATGGTGTTTATAGATTATTCTTGTAAAGCAAAAAATAATGAAATAAAATTAAATAGTGAATTGCAAGAATATAAATGGATTAATCCAAAAGAAGCTTTAAAAAAATTAGACTTAAATTCTTCGACAAAAATGTTTATAGAAAAATTCATAGAAAAAAATAGGTAGAAGAGAGTCTCCTAATCATTATATCTTTTATTTAACTCTGTACATGTTCCATGCTTACGGGGGCACATGTTAACCTCATCTTCTTTCGAGATGAGGAAGTGCAGAAATATAGGCATCTAAATATTGTCCGACTGCCGAGCCTAAAGACGTACTTTGTAAGGATGAAGCAGGGAAATAAGAACATCTACCCCACACACCTACAGATAATTGTGAGTTGATTCTATCCGGAGAATTGCCTCTCAAATTAATTTCTACTGCTAAGTTTATCAGAACTTCATAATTACGATCTGTTGCTGCATTGATGATTACAGGATAATCAAAACCAATTTTATCCGGACGACTTCTTTTATGTGGGCCGATAAAATGGACTAAATTAGACTGATCAGAAGCAAGAACAACCTTTACTAATCCAGCCGTTACTTCTTGTCTGACGGATTCAGCAGCATCAACTTCGGAAAAGCCAAGCATTCGATAAATACAACTATCAATGTCTTGAGCAAAATATCCAGTTACTAATAACGGGACCATAGTATAGTTAGGGAAAAGGAATATATATTGTTTTAGAGCCTAGAACATAGATATTTATACCTTAGAAAAGATAATAAATGACAATGAAATAAGCTTTAGTATGCCAGCAGAAAAGATTTCCTTAGATCAAGCCAAGCCGGATAAGTTATTTTACGTTGTAGCTAATGTTATCATCTACCGGAATGATGGAAAGTGCTTAATCCTAAAAAGGCATGAGCGAGAAATCGTCCACCCTAAAAAGTATTGCGTTCCGGGCGGGAAGCTAGAATGGAGTAATCTTCCTTTAGATCAGCCGACTCGTGTTAATGGAGATGTGCTGGATTATGAAGATGCAGTGGAAAATTTACTTTTTAGAGAAGCATTGGAAGAATCTGGGTTAGAAATAGATTTAGAGAAGGGATTGAAGTACATTAATTCTGTGGCGTTTATACGTCCCGATGGAATTCCAGTAGTACTGGTAAAGTTTGCTGTCAATTATAAAAAAGGAGAAGTTAGGCTGGAAGAAGGATCATTTACTGATTATGCTTGGGTTGACGAAAAGGAAGTGGATAATTATGATTGCATCGAGGGGATTCGGGAAGAAGTAAAAGAGGTGATTAGATTGTTTAAGAAAGGATGATTAAATTCTATTCTTTTTTTATAAAGGTAAAGTTTTATAAAATATATGAGAAATATAGCCCATTGAAACTCATGCCACTGTCGGCCAATTACGATTTGGCGTTCGTTGTCCACCTTTGGTAGGACTAAAATAAATTAATGAAGAGATTTCAATAACTATATTCATGTTACTGTCGTATCCACAGAATCGCGGATTCTGGGCGCGATATTGTCATTCACTCATGTTCATGCCACTGTCGCATAATATTCAAAAAAACAAATAGGGATAACATGCAACCAATACCATTTACCAAGCCGTTATTGCATCTATTTGTATGCACAAATGAACGCCCTTTTGATCACCCCACACCTTGTTGTGGCAGAAGAATAACAGGAGAAGATGTTAAACACCTCAAAGAATGGATCAAACAACAAGGTTTAACTTCGCAGGTATATTGCTCTCGAGCAGGATGTTTAGGATTTTGCAATAAAGAAGCTTCTGTTGCTGTTGTCTATCCAGAAGGACAATTTCTCAAGTATAATTCTACCGAAGAGTTAAAAGAATTGATTAAGAAAAAATTGAGTGCTTTGGCATATAGACAATAAGTGAAGAGAATTACAGGTAAGAATCATTTAAACATAACTCTATTTTAACACGGAGGAATTTCTTCTAAAACTAAGGCTTGATCCTGGCAGATTTCATTCACTCCTTTCAAAGAAACTTGTGGAGAAACTTTAAACTGCCGGATTTCTCCGCCAACAGAAGTATCAAAACTCACTTTTCCAACATAATTTGCGGCTTTACTTATCTTTTCTGCTAATTCATAGGTTTCAACTTTCTCTTTTCCAATGACATTCACAATCAAACCTTCGATATTGACGTTAATCCCATTTTCAACCGTAAATCTAACTTGTGTGCCATCATAACAAAAATCAGGTTTTCCTCCTATTTCGGTAAATTTGAACCCAATATCAATCGGACAGACAGCACTATCTTCAACTTCAGCACTTCCAAAGCTCATGACAACTACGCCTACGGCTACGGCAAAAGAAACTAGTAAAATGGTCGCCATCAATGGCGTTACTCCACGCTTATCGGTCGTTAACATCTGATCACTGCTTTTATTTCTTACTTAGATTTAAGGAAGATTTATTCTTATATACAAGGAAGGTTAATTATATAGTATTTATTTGTTTTGTTTGATTTGTTCTGTTTGATTTGTTCTGTTTGATTTGTTTTGTTTGATTTGTTTGACTGTTTTGCTTTCTTGATTGTTTTGCCTCATTA
>JACOZM010000138.1 GCA_016181345.1 Candidatus Woesearchaeota archaeon | reverse complement strand
AAGCGGTCTAGGGTGCAGAAGCTTGTACTGTATGCTTTAGGAGAGTTTTATGCTTCCTTAAATCATCCATTGCTGGAAAAAAATCTTCATCTAAGAACATCAAAAATAACCTTCATCGAGCTTCTCCTGTCTTCGAAGATTATCGCTAAGCAAGAACGGGCTGTCTATAAGAATCTTGAAGACCTAGAGAAAAGCAAAATGATTGAGTATAACCATAGGATGATTAAATTTACCGATAAAGGTTTAGGAGAATTAAAAAAAATAGAGCAGGAGATCAAAAAATTTTCCGAAATCACATCCCATTTTCAAAAAGAAAAGCCTAAACGTGCCTTGCAGACGACTATCGATAACGAAATAAGCTCAAAAATTTAAAAAGAAGGGAGTTCATCTTATTTTTCTTTAATGATCGAAATAATGAATACCTCGCTCAACATATTTCTTTTCAATCTTTTTAGGTTTGAAGTATTTCTTCACAAAATTAATTGCCAGATCTTGATCCAGTTTACCGCAGGTATAGACATCAATAGAAATAAAATTTGTTCTAGAGAGCGTATGTATTACGATTGATGATTCTACTAATGCTACCCATCCAGATAATCCTGCTTTATCTGGGAAGAGTTTATGATCTGTCCTAAACACTTGTGGGGGGGCCTGTTTTTTCATCTTAATGGCATCAACCATTTTATCCAAAAAACTATAACAATGATCTAAATCTCCACAAACCCCTTTTTTACAATCATAACAATCAAGTAATAATTCATGGCCAAAAACATGTTTCTTCTTTTTCATTCTCAATTTACCTCTAATAGTTTATACTTTTATGGTATACTCAAAATAATCATCCCAAGGATTTTCTAATTCTACCATCTCTTGTAATGACAGTTTTTCAAAATATCGTCGAAAAGGACGCATTGAATTACCGTGAGCAGAGATAGCAATATTGATTTTTTCTTTTTTCATCTTTTTCAAAAGATCTTTGACAAAAGAATTCACTCTTTTCTCTACGTCTTTGACTGATTCTCCACCAGGAGGAGGAATATCATAAGAACGATGCTTGATCTTTCTGGGCATCTTCCCATATTTTTCTTCAAAAACCTTAACGATGGTGTGATTAATTTCTTCCATGAATTCATGGTGAGAATGCTTCTGCAACTGCCCATAATTTCTCTCAATCATCCTGTCATCTTCAAGTATTTCCTTGCATTCAGGATGATATAATAAGACCTGTCCGAGAGTTTGTTTTGATCGAGAAAGATGAGTGTGGTAAGCTACATCTATTTTTTTTCTTTTGAGTTTCCTGGCAATTTGTCGGGCATTATCAAAACCTTTTTTGGTCATCTTGCTGTCAATCCATCCGGTAAACCAGCCATGCTTATTATAATATGATTGCCCGTGCCGAAACAAATAGATTTTTAATTTCAAACTAACCTCTTTTTAGGGTTGAAATTATTTTTCAATTAATAAATCTTTAGATTACATAATTTTTTTTCTCTAAATTTTTTACACATCGAAAGGTTTATAAATAATCACTTTAGAGTGACAATTATGAGGGATGAGTATTCTAATCAAAATAGAGAAGGAGCACGAAGATTATCTGTTCGACTAGCGGAAGAACTACTCGAATCTAATCCCGAGATAGCTCGCCTGTATGAGCCTGGAGTTACTTTAGTGCAAATTGCCACTAGCCAAGGCCTAATTCCAGACTATACTTTTAAAGTCGCTGAAGGCGCTTTAAGAATAGTTGTACGATCTGTATTAGGTGAGGAAAGAGCTCGAGAAATTGCTGCTGCAAATGTTGATCTTGGAAGAAGAAGTTTATATGCTGAAGGAAGAGGTATATTTTCTCCAGAAGAACAAGAAAAATGTTCTGAACGTGGAAAAAGAGGAGGAAAAACGGCAGGAACACTCTCCAGAGAAAAAAGAATAGGTATTCACGGCTTAGATTTAGAAGAGCGCTCACAATTTAGCAGCAAGGGTGGAAGAGCATCAGCATTAGCTAAAGGACAAGTCCCATATACTCTCGAAGAAATTCAGGATACAATTGCGATGAGAGAAAATTCCTCATACTGGCATCAATCCGGACGTTCAGAAGGGAAGCCTAACTGGGCATTAATTGAAAGTGAGATAAATAAGCGATATCATCAGGGAGAAGAAGTTAGAAAAGGTGATATACTCAAAAGTGCAGTAAAAAGATATGAAGCAAAGAAACTAGAAAAACCTTAAAAAAATGCTTAGTTGAGGTAATTCTATCAAATATTTCCAACAAACAGAAGAGGAAACTATATAAATAAACCTTATTTTAACAGAGAAGTTACGCACAAAAGACGAGATGCTTCCAAGTCTTTGAGTATAATGTTTAGATAAACATAAGAGTAAAATAATGAAATTAAGGTGATTAAAATCGCAAAACAAACTATTGAAACATTAATCCAAGGCGGAAAAGCTTCGGCTGCTCCTCCATTAGGTCCAGCTTTAGGTCCGACAGGAATCAACATCGGCCAAGTTGTTTCTGAAATTAATAAAAAAACAGCAGATATGGCCGGAATGCAAGTTCCCGTAAAGGTTATTATCGATACAACAAGTAAAACATTTACTATTGAAATTGGAACACCTCCTGCTGCTGCTTTGATTAAGAAAGAAGCAGGAATTGAAAAAGGTGCAGCAAATCCTTTAACTGACCGAGTTGCTGACTTATTGATTCCACAAGTTATCAAAATAGCTAAGATTAAAGAAGACGTGCTTTTAGGCAAGACCATGAAGATGAAGATCAAAGAAATCATCGGGACTTGTCAATCAATGGGTATCCTAGTTGAAGGTATGAGTGCTCAAGACGCTCTTAAGGCTGTTGACAGCGGAAGATTTGATAAAGAGATCGCTTCTGGAAAAACAGAACTTACTGCTGAAGAGAAGATCAAGCAGGAAGAAGAGAAGAAGAGATTAAAAGAAGAAATGGAACAAAGAAGAGCTGAGTTTGAAGCTGCTGCTAAGGCCATCATGAAAGAGATGGAAGGCCAAGAGAACAAGAAGATCCGCAATAAAATGCAGGAAGCAGGTATTCCTAAGCCAATTATGGACGAGCTTGTTCCTGAAGAGAAGAAGGATACAGCTGCAGCCGGAGCTCCAGCCAAGAAGTAAAGTAATGGTTCCTAACCATTATTT
>JACOZM010000137.1 GCA_016181345.1 Candidatus Woesearchaeota archaeon | reverse complement strand
AAATTTTGATTATAGTTAGGAGAAAAATCAATAAATATTATCGTGATGCTCATAATCGAGAAACCATAGCGTATTAGTGGATGAATTATATTCAAAAATTAAAACGAAAGATTTTCTAATGTGAACTCGTCTTTGATTCTTTAGGTCATAGCGTAAGGGTTTATAATGCTCGAGATTCTCTGAATCAACAATTTCTTGTATTTTATTTTTAACAGCATTATAACTTACGGGATCTTTTTTACTAAGTTTCTTAAGAACCTGTTTAAGGTGCTCTGAAAAATCATATTTCATTTTCTAAAAATGCCTTAAAATCATCTTTACTAGAGAAATGGTGCGTTTTTCCTTTTTTTATCTCTTTTAACTTCTCAATATATTCTGGTTTAACTTGATGTAAATCTTGATGAATTTCTTCGATATTGGACTCTATCTTAGTCACTTTCTCAATGAGAAATGACAATTGCTGCTGTACATTTTGTAGATTTATTACTTCAGTCCCCATAACTAAGCCTAAGAGTTAAATAATTTATAAAACTTTCTTCTCATAAATCCCTTTTCTGATTACTCAACCTGAAACCTTATTTAATTTCAATTCCTTTTTCAACTACTTTTTTGATTAAAAAAAGTTCACGTTGAAATCGCCGAAATTCCTCCGGAGTATAACATAAAAAATCAACAGGAAGATTCAAATTCCAATGTTTATACAACTCCACTCCCCGGCGGAGCGGCCTTTTTCGCCGAAATGATGGACTAACTATAAGAAGATCGATATCACTATCTTTTTGGGGTTTGCCCCAAGCGCGTGAGCCAAACAATATAAGTTTAGAAACAGGAATAGTTGAATTGATATCTTTTCTAAACTGACGCAGCTGGCGGATCACTTTTTTAACCATGCTATAATCCTCCTGGCATGAGAAATAGACCGTTCCGCATCTGCTGAGGAAAATCTCTTTGCAGGAATAGTATCGCTAATTCCAGGATATCTCGTTTCCGTATATACTCTATTTAATTCCCTGCATAAGGCAATGAGATCTTCAGGAAGATTTAATTTCTTAGCAAAAAAAGTGAGGTCATGTGCTTTTATTATTTCGCCTGTTTTCTTTAAGAAAAAGGACTTTAAGGCTTTTTCTGCCGCTTGTTGTGCTTGAAATAAGGCCCAGTCATAATTTCCTGATGTTAAGCTATTTCCTGCAGCAGATAGGTCGCTCTCTGCCTGTTCCAGCCAGCTATCATATTCATTTTTCATCTCTTTAGATAGATTGTTTCATCTATTTAAACTATTTGGAAAAAAAATATTTTTCTGTATTTAAAATCCCTCCAAAAATATATACTACCATGAAAAAAGCAACTAGAGCTCAAATTTCCAGAATATTTACTTCCCCTCTGCTTCCAGCATCAACTTAAACACCATTAAATCCTTCTTGCTTCTCATCTCCTCCCGAAGAAGAGAAAAATTTCCAAAGAATGTCTTAACCTTATACTTATTACAAATATTAAGGTTCATCTTCATTCTCGCTAAAAGCCGTCCCGGATGCCTAGAATGTAAGATCTCAGAAAAAGAAAAACCGATGATCTTGCCTTTGTCAGCAGCAATAGAAGCAAGCACTTGATCAATTCCTGAACGCAAATAATGAACAGAATCCTTGGGATGGATTCCTTCTGCCCCCATAACAATATCTACTGGCGTTCGTTCTAACGCAAACCGAAACATTTCTTCAGAAGAAGGAAAATAGATGACAATTTTTCTGTTCTTCTTTCCAAACAAAGAGTCTCGAAGCAGAGTTTTTTTATTTTCTGTCCGGATGACGACAACATCTTCAGAAAACAAAGATTGGCCGAACCCTAGTGCTTGAGATATCTCTACAAGCCCCGCGCTTTTTTTCAGTAAAATAATGTTATCATACGTCTTTAAGCTCATTCTTCAAATAGAGAGGGAAAGCTTTATAAAAATACCTCTAAAAAACATTGTACTTTGCCTCATTAGGAGACGGAGCCAATATGGGATGTAATATTCAGGAAATGCATTTCTTAAATTATTTTGAAGATAAAGTATTTAAGACGATAAAAAAATACCGTATGATGGGCAGAGAAGAAGTCATCTGCGTAGCTGCTTCGGGAGGAAAAGATTCTACTGCCGCCCTTTACCTAACAAAACGATACTTTCAGCAGTATAATTATGATCAAAAAAACCTTTTCGCTTTGCTCATCAACGAAGGCATAACTCTGCATAGGGATGATTCGCTAAGAAACCTAGAAGAATTCTGCAAAAGCGAAGATATCAACCTAAAAATTATCAACGTTAAAGACAACTTTAAGACGACAATTGATGAATCGGCTGAAAAACTAAGAAGCGTCGGGAGAAAACCCTGTATGGTCTGCGGAATTTGGAGACGATATCTCTTAAACAAACACGCCCGTGCCTTAGGCGCTACAAAATTAGTAACCGGCCATAATCTTGATGATGAATCTCAATCGATCATCATGAATACATTTAAGGCAAACACGTCTTTAGCTGCTAATCTCGGGCCGATTAGTGGAGTTAAAGAGCACGAGCTTTTCGTTAGAAGAATTAAGCCCTTGTACCACTGCACAAACGAAGAAGTAGAATTATACACAAAAATAAAAGGATGGACGCTTGACTATTGTGAATGTGTCTATGCCGAAGAAGGATACCGGTTTCAGATCAAGAAAA
The DNA here is from genome assembly GCA_016181345.1 of Candidatus Woesearchaeota archaeon. GTDB lineage: Archaea > Nanobdellota > Nanobdellia > Woesearchaeales > GW2011-AR9 > JACOZM01. The sequence goes on along the minus strand of JACOZM010000137.1, from coordinate 1,448 downwards.
TGCTCAATACTTTTGAAGGAAAATACCCTGGAACAAAACAAGGGATCATTAAATCGTACCTCGAGCTCCTCCCTCTCTTGAAAGAAAACCTTTCTGAACGAATCCAAAGAGGAGAAATCAAGATCTGCAAAGAATGTCAAGAGCCAGCTAACGGAGACATCTGCAACGCTTGTAAACTAGCTAAAGAACTTGTAGGATAAAAGGTACGTATTTAGTTCAGTCAAAAATAGTGGCAAGGTCAAAAGGAAAATTCAGTGACGTGCAAACAAGCAAACTCATCTGCTTCGTTTGCTTGCAAGTCACTGACTTTGTAAAATAAGATTAGTTGCCTGATTTTTTGCTTAAAGCGATTCTTCTTCAATAACTTTTTACTAAAACATCAGGCTGAATTTTGCGACCTGCCACGATTTTTCTTTATGGACTAAATACGTACGATAAAAAACTGAAACCAAAAAGAAACCAAGTCATACTCCTGTATATTTCTTCATTTCCCTCTCTATGTCTTGAGGAAAATATGCAATCAACGGAGATAAAAATATCTTGTTAGCCAGCACCCTGTTTAGATTATTTTTTCGACCACTAAACGTTTTCCCAATAACAACAATTTCCTCAGGAATATCGGAAATATTCTTACTCATTACTAAATTTAATTCCGGATCAAATTGCTTCAACAATGAAATATCTCGTTTTTCAAGAGAATACGCTCGTAAACCGCAGCCTCTCTTCATCATCAAAATTCCAGCTAATATGCTTTTTTCATCTTCAACAATAAGAGCGACTTTTCCTTCTACCCCCGTCGGCAATCCACCGAAACAAGGAAAAACGTCCGTAAAGAGGTACGCGCCGTCTTGGTTTATCTCTAAATAAAGGATATTTTTTTCTTCCTTAACGTTAAACACAAGATTAGAATTCTCTTCGATATGCCGGCCGACGATCCTATTCAGCTCCAGTGAATTCGTTGGAAAAGATTTATCAGATCGTTTGGATTGAACTTTAAATGTTTTTTTTTGTCCTTGGTTTTCCCAACTATTGATCTCTTTAAACAGCTCCAACCCCTGTTGCTTGATGATATCGACATCTTTCTTGACCTTAACAACTGGAGAATAGGAAACTATCCCAAACACTCTCTTTAACATCTGATGACTAGAAAAGTAAGGAAGTACTAGCCGTCCGCGCAGTTTCCGAACACTCTTAGCTTCTGGTACTTCGCTAAGGATTTTCTTCAGATTTCCAAGAAGTTTTTGCTCAAAAATCCTCTGGTTTTTCCCTTTTAAAAAAAGTTCTCCTTCACGCAGTAAAAGATGAGTATAAGCCATACCTCTGAGTTATAGTGACTATTTTTAAAATTACCCTTGAAAAGTAGGTGAATAGCCGCCAAGAGGTCATCAAGAGAGAGTACTTCTGCAAGGGAGTACGGGCAAAAAATCTTTAACTCTTAATAGGCTATC
>JACOZM010000068.1 GCA_016181345.1 Candidatus Woesearchaeota archaeon | reverse complement strand
ATCGGCACTAAAGCAAAAAGGCCCATGACTACTCCCCAAAATAAGGGAGATGGAAGCCCAAAGAGAAAAAAACCCAATGCACCAAAAGCACCTTGAATGAATGCTACTAAAAGGTACCCAAATAGAACTCCCGAGAGTATTTTTTTTAGCCGCATTAAAACATAATTATACGCCTTATTATTTAATCCGATAAAGCGCTGTATTTCATCCTTAAATTTCGCCCCATCTTTTAAGAAATAAAATAAGGTAAAGAAAATAACGAAGAGATGAAGGATTGCGCGAGGCAGACTAACTAAAATGTTTGATCCTTTTGTGATGATTCCATTAGTTACAATACGAGTAACGTTTTTGACTTGCTCACTAAACTCCGGCCGAGAGCTTAATTCTTCAATCCAATTACAAAAATAGTTCTCACAATCATTAAATACTCCCAAAGCCAATTTTTGTTTTATCGTGATATAAATGAGGTAAGATTCTTTAACCAATGATTTGACTAAAAAAGCACCAGGGGCGAGAATGATTATTAATACTAGAATACAAATAAGAAATGCAGCCAGAGTCTTGTTCATCTTTTTAGTCAATAGCTGGTATAAAGGATTAACAGTAAGAGCTAGAATCGCTCCCAAAACAATAGGTATCAACAACGATTTAACTATTAGAAAAGAGAGGACAATAAAAAATAGGAATAGTATTATTGGCGCATATTGTTTATAATTGACCATAAGTTTCCTCGTTTAGGTTGAGATAAGCAGGAAGAGTATTTAAGTTTTTTTGTTAGGTACTTTTGTTAACATTTTTTTAGTATAGAGATGATCGTGATTGAATAATTCTGAAGAAAGGTTAAGAGAAAAATAAAAGAAGAAAAAAGAAAAAAAATAGGCCAAAGGCCTTATTGCGTAGTCGTGTCTGCAGTTGTATCTGCAGCTGCGTCGTCAGCTAAACTGGTTGTTACAGCAACAGTAGGTACGCCGATGGTTGCATCAGTGTACGTTGTACCTTCGACTTCAACTTCCATTCCTTTGAAGTTAGCGTCGTTGTATCTGTGCGAGATAACTTTACCAGCTAATCTTGTGTCTGCTCCAGAGTAACCAGCTACTAACATAGCTACTTTACCGCTGTTCTCAAACAACTTGATTCTAGCTTTTCCTGGCGTAAATCCTTCCGTACAATCAGTTGGGTTGCCCATCAACTGAGCAGCAACAGTGTTTACACAAGGTCCACCAACAACAACTAAGTTCTGAGCAGATACGCTTGCTACTTCACTGTCTAACTTGGTAGCGTCAACAACAGTTACAGCTACTAAGTCTCCAGTTGCAGAAGTTGCAGTTGTGGTTGATCCAGATGTTATGTACATCTTAACGTGTGCCTGTTCCTTAGGTATAGACAATTCATACTTCGATGGACCAGATTCTGGTGCAGTAATGGTTAACTTACCACCGTAATTAGCACCTAAGTACTGAATGTCACTGTCGGCAGGGTCTGAAACCAATGCACTTGCCAAACCACCAGTAGAGGTAGTTAAGTATTTATCAGTAGTACTACCATCTATACTTACGTTTAGCAAGGAGTCTGGAGTCCCGGTTGCATCCGTAGAATCATCCATCTTATCCCCATCATCCACTACAAGAGTTACACCGTAGGAGTTAGGGTTCGAGTTAGGGCTCCCACCATAAGCAACAGTATCAGTACCATTAGCGACAATGGTAACCATATTGTTTTGCCCAGTCCTAAACCGTTGAGTAGTCCCGTTCGTACTAGTTCCACCTTTATTACCAACACCTGCAGCAACACCAGTTAAGGCATATTGATCGGTCAGGTTGATCATAAAGTCGTCACTAGCAGCGCTGGAGACGTTAGCAAAGTTGAAGGTTACTCCACCTAGCTTTAAGTCAAAGGTAGATGATCCCGAAGCCGTGCTGATACTTCGCTCATAGGTTTCACCAGTAACTAAGTTCTTAACCCTAACCTTCGGAGTGGTTTCAGCAACGTCGTCTGATCCTTTGTACTGTAAAAGGTACGAGTTAGCATCGTTAGCTGCAACAGTAGGATCCTTACTGCTTACAATAAACATATCCTCATCAGTAAGTGCCTCTTCAAAAACGAACCTAAAGCTTTGGTCATCATCTTCTCCTAAACCCAATTGTTCAGCAGAACTTGAATTGTCGTACACCAAAGGTATAGAAGCTAGCCCATCAGCTAAAGTTACAGTTAGATCTGCTTGGTCATTCCCCTCAGCGAAGGTTAAATCAACCTTTTCTTCACCAGTGCTTTCAACCCCGGCTAAGGTTATGTCCCAATTTTGAGTAAACAATACTTCAGGCTCATCCAATTCAGCTTCCGTACTTAACTTATCCCCTACTGCTATATAAAGGTCGTCATCGGCAGTCATATTGACAGCAAAATCGTCGATAGCAACATCACCGGAGGTAAATGTAGCACCGATATTTACGTTAGCTTCAGAGATTGTTTCTTCGTTAACCTTCATGGCCTGGTTGTTTTCTAATTCAATCTTGTCAGCTCCCAAGAAGAATTTAGCGGAGTGGATACCACCAGCATAGTTTTGGTAAGTAATTGACGTTACCCCTATGTTAGTTCCATCATCTAAGACGTCCGTGTCCCCATCAGCCATTTTATTAGTAGTCTCTCCATTAACACTAAACTGTACCTTATCAGTAGAAGATTCAGTAGCTACCGATAATAGAGTTACTTCGTACTCAACGCCCTTAACAGTATAGGTTTTGGTTTCTCCTTCAGCAATAGTGTCTGTTGAAGAACCACCCATCAAAACTAGCTTAACACCATTTGTGCCATTCGTAGCAGTAGTAATGGTAAAGGTTTTACCCATTAAAGTGATCTGCTTGTCTTCAATGTCGTCAAGGGTAAAGGTTGTGCCCGTAGAATCAGACTTCAAGGTTTCTATAAAGTCTACGTAATATCTTGCAAACTGATCATTGTTAGCTATCTTATAGAAGTAACCAGCATGGTCAGAATCGTCTTCTTGGAAAGTAACAGTTGCATCGTTGTTGTTAAAGTACAAGAACTGCTCATAGTTAGAGATACCTTTTGCATTAGAGATACTACCATCTGCAAGAGCACCTAATTCTGAGCTACCAATGTAACTAGAGATGTTTGAAATTGGTTCTCCAAGTTCCAAAAAGTTTCCGCTTGTTTCAACTAACCATGAATCTCCTTCAACACTAGTAGTTGTAGCAGCGTTAGCTTTCGTCGTCTTCATGCTAGATGCAATATCAGTCATAGCAAGGTTGTCTACTGAAGCAGCAGACTCACCGACAACGAATAAACCATCAAAGGTTCCGTTTGTTACGAACATATCTGGATAGTTATCCAAGTTCGCAGCAGCCAAAGCGCCCATAGCAGTTGCTCCCAACATTGTTGCTCCAGAAGCCACAGCGAATAAACGCTTCACCATTCTTTTTATTTTCATTTTTACCTAACACACCTCCGTGTTTGATCATACGTATGCTCATTCGGGACGTCCATAAAAATTCCGAAAGAAATGCCCAGATGACACCCCTTTTCGATTTTATAGACGAATAAGTACAAGCTTAACCCTTAATGACTAAAATTCGATTTATAAGCCTTTCGCAAGAATCAGGGCATGGCAACAATAAAATAGTGTTTTACGCCACTAAACACCCATATTTATCGTTTTTACGGCTTCATCATTTTAAAGTTACAAAAGTGAAAGTATAGAACTTGGTTCTATTTTTGTAGTGTATTGAAGCAATTGGGTAGTTATTAGGTAAGGTAATTTATAATAGTTATCCTTTTAGAAGAATACTCAGTGGCGGAAGTATAGACTTAAGAGAGGAGATGAGGAAAGAACGGAAGAGATTAGATGAACTCACCTTGCGTTATGGTAAAAAAGCTGATACTGTTTTGATACTATTTTATATATAAGGAAAGAGAGCATAGTAAGTAAAAGGAAAAAGGGAGAAAACCATGGAAATAGCAACATTAAACCTGCCAGAATTTTTTAAAGAGAAGTATGCTCGCTTTAGTTCCTTGACACCCATTCAAGAAAAAGCAGTGCAGAATGGCTTGTTGGAAGGGAAATCGGAATTGATCTGCGCTCCAACAGCTTCTGGGAAAACACTTGTTGCAACGATGGCTATCTGTAACACCTTGCAGAAAGGCAAGTCTATATATATAGTACCCTTGAAAGCTTTGGCTAACGAGAAGTTTAAGGAATATCAAAAATTATTAGAAAATACAGGGTATAAAGCTATTATGTCTATTGGTGATATCGATTCGGATTCCCCATATTTAGCTAATTATGATCTGATAATCTTGACTTCAGAAAAATTGGATTCGTTGCTTCGGCATCGAGTAAACTGGATTTATTATGTGAAGACAATTATTATAGATGAGATTCATCTGTTAAATGATCCTACTCGAGGGCCGACATTAGAAGTAATCATCACTTTACTGAAAACATTGATTCAGCCGCAGATCATTGGACTTTCAGCTACGATTGGAAATCCGGAAGAACTAGCCAAGTGGTTAGGAGCTACGTTAGTTAAGGACAATTGGCGTCCGGTAGAGTTGAAGCAAGGGATTCATTGCCAGGGAAAAGTTGAGTTTTATTAATAATTTATGACCCCTTGAATGAGAAAAAATGGTGGGATAAAAAGAGTGTGATCAGAATAGGCTAAGGCACTTAGTTTAACAAATCTAAGATTGGCTTAAGGTTCCTTTCACTAATACTTTCTTTATATTCCTTTGATAACTTCCTCAGGTTTTCAGCATTAATGAGAATTCCTTTCTGACCAAGCTCTTCTTTTATCCGGCACAGAAACTCAACAAACTGAGTGACGTTCTTCGGCTTCTTTGTTTCCTTGCATCGTTCGAAATCAATAAGAACATGACCAGAAGGAGTGATGATGATATGTTTTAACGGATGATGCATTTCATCTTTATTCACTTTCAGCGTATCTAAGATAAAGCATTGATGGATAATTTCGTGTAAGGCCCTACTTATTTGAGATTTGTGAGCTTTCTTCAGCCAATCTAGAATAGGCTCTCCTTCTACAAATTCATAGATAAGATACTCGGTCTGTGAACGTTTTTGCCCCTGAAGTTCTTTTTCTGTTAGTACTTTTTCCTTGAGCTCCTTTTCTTTTGATTCTTTTTCTTTGAGTTCATTTTCTTTTGATGGAATGGTTTTAGGTTTAATATCTATAGATTGGCTCTCTTTAGACTCGCTACTAAACAAGAGCCTTGGACCAATATTGTAACGATTGAGCTTCTTTAACCAAAAAGCTTCATTTTGCATCCGGTCAACAGCTTTAGAATCTTCACGCTTAATCTTAATTCCTACTTTAATGATATCTTTTTTTAGAAAGTGTGTTTTGATTAATCTGCTACGGTCAAATACTCCACAGTAGACATTCCCTCGCTTTCCTTGAGAAAGATAAGAGATATTTTCTATATTTTTCTTTTCTAATTCAATAAGCACATCTGACTTTTTGATCAGATAAATATAAAGAGTTTCAAAAAAAGGAATCTTTTCTTCGGCAATCACTTGAAATTCAAATAGATAAGACTTCATAATATTCTCAAGTTTCTGCTTATTGGTTAAGGAAGAAAATAAGAAAAGGATATGCCCGTCAGAAAGAAGATATTGAGAAGCTTGCTTGAAAAATCGCAGAGAGATTTCCCATCCTTTCTTTCCTCCGTATAATGCTGGATCAATTATTTCCTTGCCCCCTACCTTATCTTGCGGGAGATAAGGAGGATTGAAGATGATAAGATTAAATTGCCCGTCAACATTTTGGAAAAGGTCACTTTGCAAGACAGTCATTTTTCGAAGCTTTTGTTCTTTGACTTTTTTCTGCAGTTCTTCAATCGCTCTAGGATTGATGTCAACGGCAACTACTTCCCTCACGTTTGGAGATTGTATTGAGGTCAATGCCTGAATCCCAGATCCAGTTCCAAGATCCAATATCCTGCCCTCAGCATATTTACGGATCTCCTTCTGTAAAAGATAGGAATCTTCTGCCGGCTCATAGATATCGTTGTTCATCATGGTTTTGTTGGAGTTAAGGTGTATAGTTAATCCTTTGTTCATCTACATTTATTGAATGAATGGACTACTTCAATGAAGAGTGGAAGTTTGAATGAGTTCATTTTATTGCTAAAATTTATAAATACTTTGCATTTTAATCATTTTATGGGCCCATGGTCTAGCGGCTACGCAAAGACGGGCTGAGTCAGTTAGTCTTGCGCTGCATATGATGCTGCCCTTACAAGGCGGATGTCGCCGGTTCGAATCCGGCTGGGCCCACCATTTTTAATCCACGTTCTTAGCCCCATCAAAAAGTATGATTTAACCATCTTGAGATTAATAAGATAGACCGAGCCTAGCGAGTGTCTCTCCGACCTACGACTTGCATGCTTTTCGTAGAAAATTTCAAAATGATTAGCATTTTATTAGTGTAACTTGCATGAGGATCGGCTGGGCCCACCATTTTTCTTGTTTGTTCTAATAATATAGCAAATGTGAGAAGTATTCGAATATTATTAATCACATTTGCTTATTAGTAATTGTGAACAAAAGTTCGAAAATATTTCACAATTACTATAAATAGCCCAATTAATTCTTTTGACTACTTTTAGTCCTTAATTAGTGATTAACCCCATAGAAACCTTTTTAAATAGGACATAGTTTCAGCAAAAAGATGGGAATTCAAGATATAAAATTACACTCTCAAGGGAGGGGACTGGAGACGAGATTAGAAGAGATTGTTGACGAATCAGTCCAAGAAGAACTTACTAGTTTGCAAGATGCTCAAACAACAGACCAATCAGCAGAAAGAATAGCTACAATTGATCGTAGAGGAAGTGTTACTTACGGACTGATAGTTGGGGGAACATTGGACTATTTTGCAGGATTGGGTCCTATAGGTATTGCTATCTCGCGCTTTTCGGCAACGACAATGAATTATGCAGTTGGTGGAATTTATGGAAGAGCGAGAGAACTTGCTTATCGATTGACGGGAACAACAGAGCAAAGCAGCTGGTTGAGAAGGAGAGCAGCTGAACTTATACCATTTAATGTTCTTCAGCCACCAACGACTGCATTAGCAGTGGCAATAGGATGTTTGATGAGTGAAGGATCGGTTGATCTCGAAAAAGTTCAGGAGGGAGCTCTAAATATGGCCTTATATTCTCCACTGATTGCACCAGCAATGGGAATGTATCTAGACTTATTTGGAAGAGTTTTTGGAGTCCAATCTGCGGCAAGACGGGCTTATGGAGAGGACGCACGAGAGTAACGTTGTTTTATTTGGAATGGTTAGGATTTCTAGTTGCGGATAATTAAAGAGGAATAAAGAGAATCATGCCATTTTAAGAGAAATCTTCGGACTAATCTTTCTTTGAAGAATCTTAGAACCTAGAAAAGTTTATTAAGGAAAAATATATTCTAAGCGTTATGGCAAAATTTAAAGCGAAAAAAATGGAACATGATGCTAAAGGTAATGAAGCATTAGGAAGAGAAGGAGAAGTTACTGCCTTAGCTATGGGAACAGCAAGAACACATTGGCTTTCATTTAAACTGCCAGGACAATTAACCGATTGGAGAGCTATTGCAATTATTCCAAAAAAAGGAGGAACCATCTTAAAATTTGATTATAGGCTCTTAGAGAAAGGTGCTATCCTCTTTGTAGACGGAAGAAGTGGCGGATCAACATTATTTCTGATAGGCGATGTTGAGGATAAGACTCCACCGCAGTAGATTTTTTATTCTTTTTTTAGATTGTGTTTCTATTGAGAAATTGGCTTGTAGGGATTATTTTTTTATTGATAAGGGGATTAATATCTTCCTAAAAACCAATAGATTTTTTAAGAGGAAAACTTTCTGAATAAAAATGCAGCAAAAAATCTTTGATATGTTGTTACAGCAGGAAGAAGTTACTTGGAAAACGATTATCTATGATCTTATCCAGTCAGAACAGATGGACCCTTGGGATATCAATATTACCCACCTAACAGAAAAATATATCTCCGTCATCAAAGAGATGCATGAACACGATTTAAAAATTTCCGGGAAAATTCTCTTAGCTGCTGCAGTCATGTTGCGGCTGAAGTCTACGCATTTAATTGAAAATGATTTTGCAAAATTTGACCTGTTGATGAACCAAGATGAAGGGTTAGATGAAGATGTGTTTGAAGAACTGTCTGATGGAACGAAAAGAGTACGGGAAAAATTTCAGTTAATTCCTCGGCAGCCACAGCCAAGGAATAGAAAAGTCTCTATCCATGATTTAGTTAAAGCCTTGCAGACTGCCATGGAGACGAAGAAAAAGATTTTAGCTAAATATAAGCCAACATTATTTGAGATGCCTAAACGAGGCATGGATATTATGGGAGTTATCAGAGATATGTACCATAAAATCACCTACTATTCTGAAAAAGAGCCGGGAAAAGAACTTTCCTTTACCCAATTACTTCCCGCTCAGGCCGGCAGAAGAGAAAAGGTTTATTCTTTTATTCCGCTTCTCCATTTAGAAAATCAGCAAAAAATTGAAACGACGCAGAAAGAAGCTTTTGATGAAATTTATGTGAAATTGCTGAAGAATAAAAATGCGAGTTAAGGAAAAGATGAGGTAGTAGTATTTTATCTGCTTCTTATTTTATTGTATTTTACGAAGCTCACTATTGTTTGCTGGTGAAAATCATGAGGGTTCCATATTAACCATTTCTACCGCAAGGTTTTTATAAAGCGAAGCTAAAAATAGCTTAAAGAGTGAGGGATGTTCTACTATCATTATTATGAAGAGCCAAGATTAAAAAATGAATAGAAGAAAACGAGTGATATTTAACTAAACCATGAAAACAACTGCAGATGTTAAAGTTCCGGAAAAGATCGTTGATCAAGTTTTAGGACAGGATGAAGCAGTAGAGATTATGAAAAAAGCTGCGTCACAACGACGGCATGTTTGACTGATTGGAGAACCGGGCACAGGTAAGTCAATGTTAGGACTGGCTTTAGCCGAGTTGCTGCCAAAGTCGGAATTAAAAGATATTCTAGCTTATCCAAATCCTAATGATGAAAATAAGCCCATCATCAAAGAAATAAAAGCTGGAACGGGCAGAGATGAAGTCAAACGTTTTTCGTTTGATGCACAGAAAGTACTGAAGAATAATAATTTCTTATTGTTTATCGTAGCCTTATTTACCTTAATCGCTCCGTGGTGGGTACGGCATTACTATAAATCTGATTTAATGTTTGCTGCCTTCTTTTTAGGAGGAATGTTGTTTCTAGCAGCTTTTGCAATCATGATGAGTGTAGGTCCAAGGATGTTTAAGCAATCCCTAGTTATTGCACCAAAAGTTATCGTTGATAATTATGGACAAGAATCAGCACCTTTTTATGACGCCACGGGAGCACATGCCGGAGCCTTATTAGGAGACGTATTGCACGATCCGTTCCAAAGCGGGGGGTTAGGTACTCCAGCCAACCAACGAGTCGTAGCGGGAATGATTCACAAGGCTCATTTAGGGGTTTTATTCATTGATGAGATTGCTACGTTAGATCCAAGAACACAGCAAGAATTACTGTCTGCTTTACAAGAAAAAAAATTCCCTATTACTGGACAATCTGAGCGATCAGCAGGAGCGATGGTTAGAACTGAGCCTGTTCCTTGTGACTTCGTATTAGTTGCTGCCGGTAATTTTGAAACCATCAAGCACATGCATCCAGCATTACGGTCAAGAATTCGAGGGTATGGATATGAAGTTTACATGAAGGAAACATTTCCAGATACGATTAAAAACCGGCTAAAAATAGTTCGATTTATCGCCCAAGAAGTTAAAAAAGAAAAAGGAAAAATTCCGCATTTCTCTATATCCGCTATCAAAGCAATCATTGAAGAAGCTAGAAGAAGGGCTAACCATAAAGGGCATTTAACTTTACATCTACGAGGATTAGGGGGATTAGTAAGAGCAGCAGGTGATTTAGCTAAAGAACGAGGCAAGTCATTTGTGCAAAAAGAAGATGTTGAAGATGCTAAAAAACTGGCTCGGCCTTTAGAGCAGCAGATAGCTGATCGCCATATTGAACGAAAAAAGGAATATGAAGTCATTGTTACGTCAGGAAATAGGATAGGACGAGTAAATGGATTAGCAGTTATTGGAGGAGGATCTGCCTACTCAGGGATTTTATTGCCGATAGAAGCAGAAGTTACGCCAGGCGGGAAAAAATCAGAGATTATTGCCACGGGAAAATTAGGAGATATCGCCAAGGAAGCCGTGAAGAATGTTTCTGCTATTATCATGAAACTCTTCGGCGAGGATATTAAAGAAACGAGAGATATTTATGTTCAGTTTTTACAAACATATGAAGGAGTGGAAGGAGATTCTGCGTCCATTGCTGTTGCAACTGCAATTATTTCCGCGTTAAAAAATATTCCTATCAAAC